>JAGXRH010000123.1 GCA_018335975.1 Ignavibacteriales bacterium | reverse complement strand
AAAATGTTTTGCGAGAATGTCGCCGATGTTTCGTAACTCTTTGAGAATGCCATCCTTCACTTGTTTCTTATGAAGATGTTCCTGAAGTTCACCGGCAATTATCTCCCATGTTTTCGGTTCAACTTTTTTGTCAATCCCTTCATCGGCGATGATGCAAAACTCCCGTTCATCAACGAGGAAAAAAAGAAGTACTCCCGTTTTATCTTTTGTTTTATTCATCCCTAAACGATAAAATTCTTTCAACCCGACTTGATGCACTGATTTATTTTTCTCGAATAATCCACGGCGAAATCGCACTGCAAGCCGTATTTCTCCCGACGTTCGTAACTCCTGCTCATGAATACATCGGACGATTTCCTCTTGTTCGTCTTTCGTTAAGAAAGAATCCATTTTGTTCTTAAACATTATTCTCACACTCTGAATAGTTTACCATGAACCGCTCGCCCCGCCGCCGCCAAAAGAACCACCGCCCCCGCTAAAACCACCGCCTGAACTTCCACCACCAAATCCCCCGAACCCGCCGCCACCGAAGCCACCCAAAAATGGTCCGCCGCTCTGCCACCCGCTTCCGCTTCCAACAAAACTTCGTCTTCTCTTGGAAAAAACTCCTTGAAGAATAAAAGCAAGAATAATCAATCCGATATACATCAATGTTAAAGTATTCCCCTTTCGTTTGCTCGTCCTCTTTTCAGCAGAAAATTCTCCGGCGATTACTTTTTTCATCCCCTCCACGCTTGCAGAAATTCCTGCAAAGTATTGTTCTTGGCGAAATGACGGTTTAAGTATAGTTTCAATTATTTCAAACGTGAACGCATCGGTTAAAACACCTTCCAACCCGTAGCCGACTTCGATGCGCATCATTCGTTGTTCTTTCACAATCAAAAGTAACACGCCGTTATCTTTTCCTTTTTTTCCTATTTTATTTTTCTCGACGACTTGAATGGAGTAATCTTCCACACTTCCTTCTCCGATAGTCGGAACAATTAACACGACAATTTGATTCGAAGATTGCTCTTCATATTGCTGAAGTTGTATCTCAAGTCGCTCACGTTCCGTTTGACTGAGAAGGTTACATTGATCTGTAACGTATCGCGGGAGTGTTGGAATATTTTCCTTCTCTCCATAACTCGCCGTAACGGAAAAAATAAAAATGAGAATGAGAAAAAAATGTTTCACGAATATTGTATTGAAAAAATTCGGGTGTAAGTTAAAAGGAAATTGAGAGAAGAACAATTTTCAAGGCAAATAATTCATCATTCACTACTCGTATTTTTTTTTTAACATACAATTTTTGCCTTTTTCCTTCTCCCATCACAAAGATATGCACGAACTTATCAACAAGCAAACGGTAGATTTTTTTCACGGACTTCTTTTATTTTGGCGGAAATTGATTCGGAAAGTTCCAGCAAATCTTCGGCGGGAGGCTTAGGAGGGATTATTTATTCAACCTCAATCTTCACCGCCAACTGTTGCAATTCGACTTCGGAAAAACTTTTTTCCTCTTTTGCACGCTCGTTATAAAACTCTTCGAAGTCTTCTTTGTAAATCAATTTGACTTTGTTTTCCATAAAATACGGATGACCTATGAATGTTGATTCTTTTCTGAATATAGTTGCAAGTTTTCTTTCTCGTGATTTTGGCGCAACTATATACAATTGATTCGCAGTAGAAATTTCTACATCAAGCAAAGATGCAAACCGTTCTATTCCCGTATTGATAGATGTTGTTTCTTCTACTTCAAACGCATAACGGGGAATGTGTAACTTATCAAACCAAATTACATCTATTTGCTGAATTTTTTCTTTCTGATGTTTCGTAAGATTTTTAAACGGTAATGATTGTAACGAAACATCACTGAACCTCATTCCTCCATAACTATCCGCTGATTGCTCGCGTTTACCAATCCAACTTTTCAATCCGAGATAATTTCCAATTTGCACTAATCGAAATATTACTTCCGAATGTGTGTGCATTTCATTTTTTATCTTCACCAATTTATGAGCAAGTAAGGAATCAAAATTCATCGCAAGTTGGTCATCTCTTTCGCAATCCATAATCCGCTTTTCTTACTTTTGAACGCAACGTCATTCAATATTTCTTCAAGGTCTTTTTGTATCGGAAAACGAACTTCACTCTCAAACGTTTCAAACAACTCTTTATGAATTTCGTCAATTGTAAATCCCGCTGGCTTTTTGGAAAGAATACTTTGCAAATACATTTTGAATTCATCTTTGTTTTGAAAATAATCTTTTACAAACGCATTCTCTTTGCTTTCACTCGCTTTCACGTAGTAAAGATTGGTGCTTGGTTCAAAGACAAATAATTTCGAGTTGTTCAAAAACTGGTCGAGATTCAAATACTTCTTTTTCTTCGCATCAACAATGAGATTATTATTGTGCAACTTATCCAACACACGATTGTAGATTTTATCTATACCCGCTCCTTTATTTTCCATACACGCTCGTTCGATTTCGTTTAAGATATACTCTTGCAAATCATCTGTTTGGTCTTTCGCTGATACTTGAAATGTTTTTTGAAAATTTGCAATACGCTGACTGCACAAAACATTCGATGGATTTTTCTTCCAATGAATCGAAGAATTATTTGTGGGTTGAAATGTGCTTCCTTTAAATTCCGCGCCGCTCGATTCACATGCATCAATAATCGTATTCCAAAATTCTAAATTCTTATGCGCAAATACCACGGAAAGCCATTTCTCTTTTTTCAAAACGGTACTCATTGCTTGCAAACTTTTCGTCAGTAACTCTTCATATTCTTCTTTCGTTTTTTCTAAGTCCCCTCCTTCTATTATTTCTTGCTTTCTCGTTTGTTCTTTTATTTCAAACCCAAGCCACGCATTCCACATTGTTGATAAGTCGAGATATGCAATATTTCCTCCGTACGGCGGGTCAGTATAAATGAAATCAATCGAATTTTGTTTGACGTGTTTGTTTACATTGAGAACGGAATCATTGATGATTTTAAAATTCTTATCGACATCAAAACCTTTTGTAATTCTATTCCATTCTTCTTTTGCTTTTAAGATTCGCTTAAACCTATCTTGAAATCTATCCCAAACTTCCAACTCAGTAATCGCTTTCGGTTTCCAATATCTATACTGAGCAAACAAAGCACTTCCACCATCACCTAATTTAATTTTATCACCTTTTTGTCTCGTCTTACTTAAATTGTAAGTAATGTTTACCCTTGCAATTGTTGCAGAGAAAACAAGCTTCATTTGATTTCTTAAAACTACATTTTCAATTTTAGAAATCGCATTCCAAAGAATTGATATACCGATGAGTTGTCGTTTCGTCCACAGTTCTTCAACAAATTTTATATCGGAGTTTGCGGGCAATCGAATTCCTTTCGGATACCAATATGGAATTTCTTCTTTTGCAAGTTCTTTTTCGTCTTTCAACTTATCAATCCGTTGTATTTTATCTTCAACGCTATCGCGTATTTCATTGAAACAACTTAGCAACTTTTTTACATCAACTTGTTTCACCGTTTGTTCCGTAATAAAACACGCCAGTGGATTGATGTCGAGCATAATCGCTTTTCGCTGAAGTGTTAATGCTTCAATCGCCGTTACACCGGTTCCGCAAAACGGGTCAAGAATTGTATCGCCCTCTTTTGAATAATGTTTAATATATGCCGCGACAACATTACTTGCTTGTTTCGTAAAATACGGATGAACATACAAATGCCACGATTTATTTTTCTCCGGATTTATGGGGTGTTTAATGATTTGCATAAAATCACTAAACTTTTGCTGCTACCACTTTAGCAGCATATTGAATTAATTCTGTATTGGAAAGTAAACGATAGTTTTGGTCGTAATGAGAAATATTTGTCATAAGTTCTGTTCGGTTCAGAACTTCGGTGTGTCTTTATTGTTTGTCTTTCCGAATTCGTTTCGGAATCTACTTTGAGATTAAAATAAAATTCAAAGATTCTGAAATGAGTTCAGTAGAACGGTTCAATGATGTATCGGCTTATTTTGGAAAGTATGTGTACCTGAAAAGAAAAAAAGGGCGTGTTTTACTTATGCCCTTCGTACAGGTACTGCATACCATCCAAAAGAAGCACTTTCAAACTACGCCCACGGTGGGCGTAGTTTCAAGCATCTGTTCTTTTGGGTTTGAAATTGCAGTTTCGTACAAAGACAGCAGCCGAAGCTACGTTAAAAAGTTATAGTTCAGTTACTTGTTATGTGTTCATAAAAAAATGTTTGTAAAATTTCCGTGGTAAAGATAATTAAAATTTAGAAGTTGGTTTATTCATTCACAATCTAAAATTCCCTCAATGTGCATCTAACCAATTTTCTCCCACGCCAACTTCCACTTCTATCGGAACAGAAAGCGGTAAAGCGTTTTTCATACAATCGAGAATCATTTTTTTTGCCTTCACTTCTTTTTTCTCTGCGACTTCAAATACAAGTTCATCGTGCACTTGCAACAACATTTTCAATTCAGTATTCTTAATTCCTAATTCCTCATTAGCAATTGCATTATGAATTTTTATCATCGCAAGTTTAATCATATCCGCCGCAGTTCCTTGTATCGGCGCGTTGATTGCCTGCCGTTCTGCGTTTGAACGTGCGGAACCATTTTTGCTATTGATTTCGGGAAGATAACGACGGCGACCGAGCATTGTTTCCACGTAACCGTTGCGGCGGCAAAATTCTTTTGTGTCTTCGAGGAACTGTTTCACTTTCGGAAATCGTTCAAAATACTTTGCAATAATTTCCTTCGACTCCGATTGCGGAATTTGCAGACTCTGCGATAAACCAAACGGTCCCATTCCGTACATAATTCCGAAATTGATTTCCTTTGCGCGTCTTCGCATTTCCCGTTTCTCCATTGACATTCCGCTGAATAACTTTTCCGCCGTTGATGCATGAATATCTTCTCCGTTGCGAAATGCGGTTTGCAATCCTTCATCGCTACTCATATGCGCCATAATGCGTAACTCGATTTGCGAGTAATCCGCAGAAAGAATTTTCCATCCATCTTCCGTAATAAATGCTTTGCGAATTGAGCGACCAAGTTCCGTGCGAATCGGAATGTTTTGTAAGTTTGGTTCACTGCTCGAGAGTCTTCCCGTTGCCGCAACAACTTGATTGTACGAAGTATGCACTCGTCCCGTTTTTGGATTGATAATATTCGGCAGTGCATCAACGTACGTAGATTTCAATTTGTATAACGTGCGATGTTCCAAAAGTTTTTCGATGAGCGGATGTTCGTTGCGCAGTTCTTCCAGCACAGCAACATCAGTGGAAAATCCAGTTTTTGTTTTGCGTGAAGATTTCAAACCGAGTTTTACAAATAAAATATCTTGTAATTGTTTCGGTGAATTGATATTGAACTTTCCATCAGCAAATTTGTAAATCTCTTGCTCGAGATTTTGAAGATTTCTTTCCAACTCTTTCGAAAAGTCTATCAGAAATTTTGTATCGAGTTTTTGCCCTGTTCGTTCCATATCAGAGAGAACAAAGACAAGAGGGAAATCAACTTCTGTGCATACGGATAAAAGATTCCTCGACTTCGTTCCGCTTCGCTCCACTGCGCTCGGAATGACAGTATTATTGTTTTTTTCTTTTTCCAATTTCTCTTTCAACACATTATACAATCGCATCGTTATATCAGCATCTTCGCACGAATACTCGCAAATTGTATCGAGCGGAATTTCCCAAATCTTTTTTCTGTCTTTCCCCGTTCCAAGCAAATCATCGAACGAAATCATTTTGTAATTCAAGAACTCGATTGCCATCGCATCCAATCCGTGACGCGCGTTATTCTTCAAAACAAAATGCGCAATCATCGTATCGAAAATTTCTCCACATGTTTCAATTCCATAATTTTCTAACACCATCGCATCGTATTTTACATTCTGTGCAATCTTGAAAATCTTTTCGTTGATGAAAATCGGTTTGAGACGTTTCTTCAATACATCAAGCGTTATTTCGGTTTGAAATGGTTTGAGGTTTGAAGTTTGAGATTTGGGATTTGGGGTTTGGGATTTGTTTTGAGACGAAAATAAGTCTCCAATTACTTCAATCGCTTCTTCCTTTTTTGTTGAAATAAAATCAACCGCAACATAATATGCTTCCCGTTCTTTCATACAAAATGAAACACCAACAACTTCCGCTTCTAACGCATTTTCCGAAGTCGTTTCAGTATCAAAGACAAACTTTTTTGCTTTGGAAAGTTTTTCGCACAGTTTTAAAAAATCTTTTTCTGTTGTAATGAGATGATACTTGTGTACGTCAGTGGTAATGTTAGTTGTTGTTTCAAATTTGGAAACATCAAATGAAATATCTTCATCTTGCTCTTGGCTTTTAGCAATTGGCTCTTGCGTATCTACTGATTTCTGACTACTGACTTCTTTCTTCTCAATCTTCTTCAAAAAATTTCTAAACTCAAACCTCGTAAACAATTTCATAAGTTGTTCAACATCTTTTTCTTTGGCTTTGAGTTCGTGAATATTAACGCCAATCGGAACATTCACATCAATCGTTACCAGTTCTTTGGAAAGAAGCGCGAGTTCTCTGTGTTCTTCAAACTTTTTCTTCACACCTGATTTTTCAATCTTATCAATGTTTGCAAGAATGTTTTCAATGCTTCCGAATTGCTGCACAAGCGGAATCGCAGTCTTCTCCCCCACACCGGGAATGCCGGGAACATTATCAACTTTATCGCCAATGAGTCCGAGCACGTCAATGACTTGCGAAGGAGGAACGCCGAATTTCTGAAACACTTGAGCGTTGTCCACCAATTCCCATTCGCTGTATGCGTTTCCCGGCTTCAGCATTTTTATGAACGGCGAAATGAGTTGCATAAAATCTTTATCACTCGTAACAAGCATCGTGAGAATTTTTTCCTTCTCCGCTTTGCGAGCAAGTGTTCCCATAATATCGTCCGCTTCGTATCCATCCAATTCCAGAAACGGAATATTGAACGCGCGAACCAAGTCACGCAATAAACCGAGTTGTGGAATTAATTCTTCAGGAATTTCCTGTCGTGTTGCTTTGTACTCTTTATACATTTTGTGGCGAAACGTCGGTTCTTTCGTATCGAACACAACGGCGAAATATTCCGGCTTATCATCGTCCAATATTTTGAAGAGTGTATTCGCAAAACCATAAATCGCGCTGACGTTTTCGCCTTTCGATGTTCTGAGGGGATTCGTGATGAAAGCATAATACGCACGATACGCAATTGCCATTCCATCGAGTAAGTAAAGTCGGGGAGTTTGTGTTTCCATTTGCATTGTAAAAAAGCGGTTGGAATATAGAGAAGAAAGTTTCGAGTTTCAAGTTTTTTTCTTTTGTCGTTAGTTCGTTTGTTCGTTTATTTCCCACCGAAAAAATTATGCTCCTCTACCGCACAATTCTCCGCGCACATATCGGACCGTTTTTCTTTTCGTTCTTCACGCTGATGTTCGTCTTTTTGCTTCAGTTCATTATGCGTTACATTGACCAACTGGTCGGTAAAGGACTTGGCGGATGGCTTATTGCCGAACTCATCGTCCTCAATCTTGCGTGGATGTTGGTGCTTGCCGTCCCGATGTCGGTTCTCGTTGCCACGTTAATGGCGTACGGAAATCTCTCCTCCTCAAACGAAATTACCACAATGAAAGCGAGCGGTATGAGTGTGTACCGAATGATTGCTCCCTCCTTTCTTGTTGGGGGATTGCTTGCATTGTTCCTCGTGTACTTCAATAATGAAATTCTTCCCGACGCCAACCACCACGCAAAATCGCTCATTATAGATATTCGTCGTAAAAAACCGACGCTCACGATTGAAGCTGGAAAATTTTCCAACGATATTTCCGGTTATAGTATTCTCGCCCGCAAAACATTCGAACAATCCAACGAACTCGAAGGAGTAACAATTTACGATTATACAAACCCCGATACAGATATTCTCGTTACTGCAAAAAAGGGAAACGTCTCCTTTTCCCGCGATTTTGAAAACCTCATAATGGATTTAACCGATGGCGAAATTCACGAACTTGATGTAACGGATTATCACGCTTATCGTACTATTCGCTTTAACCATCATCGTATTGTAATGAATGTGGAAGGATTTATGTTCCAACGTTCCTCCGAGGGAACGTTTGAACGGGGAGACAGAGAACTCAGCGCTCCCGTTATGCAACTCCGGGTGGATTCACTGAAAATACTCATCAAAGAAATACGGAATTCGATTGGAGAAAAAATGAAAACGCATTTCACGAATCTTCTCGAAGGAAATTTTGGTTCAACCCAACGCTCCCAACAGCGGCAATTCACTCCGTACACGCAACAACTGGACAACTTTCGCTTTTTTTCTGCCTTGGTTTACAATGATATTGCACGATTAGAATACTATGAAAACGAAGCCGACGAATTTCTCGTAGAAATTCACAAAAAATATTCTATCCCCGTCGCGTGTATTGTTTTTGTTCTCGTCGGCGCACCGTTGGGAATGATGGTGCGGCGTGGCGGCTTCGGTATTGCGGCTACATTGAGTTTGGGATTTTTTCTCCTCTACTGGTCATTCCTCGTCGGAGGAGAAAAACTTGCCGACCGTGATATCATCTCGCCGTTTTGGGGAATGTGGTCTGCGAATATTCTCTTAGCGTTACTTGGCGTGTATTTGGTACGGCGCAGCATTCAACATTCTTCGGCGATGGATTACTTCTGGAAAAAGCGGTTTGCAAAAATGATTGACGAAATACATACCACGCCAAACGAATGAACATTCTCGACCGTTATATTTTGCGTCAGTTTTTTTTGACAACGGTCTTTGCGCTCGTTGCTTTCGTCGTTATCTTTGTCGTCGTGGATATGATGGAGAACCTTGATGATTTCCTCGATGCAAACGTCAGCGCGGGAATGACATCACTCTATTACATCTACTTTATGCCCGAAATTATCAAACTGATGATTCCTGTTGCGATGTTGTTTTCCAGTATGTTCACCACCGGAAAATTGAATACCTATTCCGAACTTACTGCAATGCGTGTCGGCGGCGTTAGTTTATACCGTTTCCTGTTTCCGTTATTTATCGTTGCGTTTTTTATCAGCGCCGCTTCAGTCTATTTCAACGGATGGATTGTTCCGAGAGCAAACGAAAAAAAACTCGCCATCGAAAGAAAGTATCTCGGCAAAAGTTTATCCGATGAAGAATCGAGTAACCTTTTTTTTCAAGTCGGAAGAAACCGGATGTGTTCATTAGGGCATATTGATGAAGTTACACGCACAGCGAACCGCGTCAGTATTCAGGATTTTTGGGCGCTCGATAAAACGGTGCTTGTCCAACGGTTCGATGCGCAAACAATGGTGTGGAATGATACAACAAAAGTATGGACAATGTTCGAAGGGGCGCAAAGAACATTTAAAGGAAGAAATCAAACTATCGAATTTTTTCAGCGAAAGGAAATTGCAGGACTAACATTTACTCCCGAGGACATCCGCAAAAAACAAAAAAAGCCCGACGAAATGAATTACGACGAGTTGGGAGATTTTATTGCTCATCAGGAAAGTCTCGGCAACGATGTTTCGCGGTGGCGCGTGGATTTTTATGGAAAGATTGCGTTCCCCTTTGCCGGAGTGATTGTGGTGTTATTCGGTGTGCCGTTTTCTTCTGTGAAAAGGAAAAGCGGTTTGGGTGTCGAGTTCGGTATTGCTGTTGCTGTCTGTTTTCTCTATATGGTTTTCCTAAAAGTGAGTCAGGTCTTTGGTTACAACGGCGACATCTCTCCCCTGTTAACCGCGTGGCTTGCAAATATTATATTCTTTGTTCTTGCCGTGTTCAATCTGATTCGCGTTCCGAAGTAAATGGAATATCCGATTCGGATGCGGAAAATATTCTTTTGATACACTTAATACTCGCTGGATAACTTTTGTCCCGTCCTCTTTCCGTTCTTTCAACTACTCCAACAAAAAATTAAACGTAACTACACACTTTTGTTTCACCTGTTCTTGCGAGAAAAGCAACGGTGCAAACTTCCATTCCCGAACAGCAACAATTGCCGCATCTACTAATCTTCTATCTGCAGTGAGAAGCGGCAGACATTTTTCTACTCTCCCGTCAGGTAATACCGTCGCCTGTAATTTCACTTGTGCTTTTACATTGGCTCCTTCGGGATAGCGCGGTAAATCACCGCTCAGGAGTTTACGCAATCCTCCTCCACTCCAAGCAACAGAATACCCCACCGTTCCGGCATTTGATTCTGTGGTTCCATTTCCTTCAACATTTCGGCTATCCGGCAACTCACCTGATTCGCCTGTTCCGTTGATAATTTCAGTAGGTGAATTTTTATTCTGGATTTCGTCAACACTCCGAACGCCGGAAGAAGCAATGAGATTTCGCTCATTGTGTTGTTGGGTAACCGGTTTTTCACTGTCCTGAAATTTTCTTTCCGGATTTTTCACTTTCGGTTTTTTCGCTCTGCTTTTTCGCGCGGAAGAGATAGATGCTTTTCCTGATTTTTGTAATCTCGGATTTGTAGTTGGTAGAGGAACCCCGCTTCCCCACGTAAGTTCTATACTTCCTGCAAACGAAGGAGTTTCAGAGGTAACGGTGTAAAGAATCATAATGACAAACAGGAATAGATGAAAGAGCACCGTTCCGAGCGCGGCGGTTTTTTGTTCTTTCTTTTGAGGGACCAACATCATCGCTTACGCGGTTTGGTTGGTTTTTCCTGAGCAGTAGCGATGAGAAACCGTGATGCGCCGATATGCTTTGCAATGTCCATCACTTCAACGGCGAGTTGCAGCGAAACTGTTTTATCGGCGTTAATAACGATGAGTCGTTCTTTATCATTGCCGAGTTGTTGTGCGAGGGTAGATTCGAGACGTCCTTTGGGAACAAGGAGATTGTTCACATAATACTGTCCCTTTTCCGTAATGGTGAGAACAATGTTTTGTTCGGTCTGTTGGGGAGTTTGTTCAGCGCTTGGGAGTTGGACTTTAATCCCCGGCTGAATTACAATCGACGAAGAGAGAAGAAAAAAAATCATCAGAAGAAAAATGATGTCGGTTAATGATGAAACCGAAAACATCGTCAGCAATTTATTTTCAGTTTGCCATTTCATTCCTTATTTCCTCGAGAAGAAAAGAAATCATCATCGCCGAAGGTCCGGCGTTTGGGCTGATATTCAATCGTAGTTTTAGCATCGGGAGGTTGAACAGCAACTGTGGCTTTTCGCTCTTTAACGGGTGCGGGTTCTTTTGCTTGCCCGTTTTCCGAATCGAGTAAATCAATGAACTCATTCGCGGTTACTTCCATTTCGTGAACAAACCGTTCAATGCGGGTAACAAAATAATTGTAAAACGCGAACGCAGGAATTCCTACCATCAAACCAAATGCTGTCGTAACGAGCGCTTCCCATATCCCTCCTGCTAAATCGGCGGGAACGACATTTGCGCCTTGCGCTTCTATCTGCTGAAATGCGGCAATCATTCCGGT
>JAGXRH010000122.1 GCA_018335975.1 Ignavibacteriales bacterium | reverse complement strand
GTATCGAGGTTTTTTGTTGGTCGAAGATATCCGGGTTGTTTAGGATGCTTAGGGAAAATATTTGTCATCTGGTTTGTATTGGGAGTTATCAGTTTAATATTCAAGGGATGTTAGGTGTTTGAATAAGTTAAAAAAAGATTGTTCGCTTGGATCTAATTTTCAAACAATGTATGGTAAATTTCTTTGGTATTGTCAGTATTAGCATAGTCATTTTCATAATCAGTTATTTTTTTAACAAAAGCCACTATGTTTTTTCTCCGGCAATAAGTGATTTTTTGTTGAAAAAATTGTTACCGATAGCAATTGGAGTTTTTCTTGTCAGTCTTTTTTTCGCAAGAGGTTGTTTTTAGTTTTTTCTAATCATAGCAAACTAAGTTATTTTGAAAGAATTTATTTTTAAAGGTATTTTATCTCCGAAGGCAGTCAGAACAATAATATTTTTACAAACTGCTTTATCAATAGTTATTGTATTAGCATTAACTCTATTTACACATTACTCTTTCATAGGTTCTATTTTATTTGCATTGGTTTTTAAAGCCTATGAATACACAATTGTCTTTGTCAAAAGAACATTAGGTATTACTAGTGGTTCCGAAGTTGAGAGACTTATAGTTACTATGATAGGATTTTACATTCTAGCATACTTTGGACCATATAATTACTATCCTCTTTTTTTCACTTTTGCGCTTACAACAATTTATTATTTTGCGAGCATTATATTTTTTGTAATCTTTTTCAAGCATTTATCTGAAATTATAGAGTTGTAAAATTGAGTTTATGAAAATCGCAGTATAGTTTTTCTTATTAGCCTTTTTATTGCTATTGAGCGAGAAAGTCATTAAAGTTGTGAGGGATATTCACTATTTTATAAAATATATACTTACAAAAAACGTAAGAAAGGTAATAAATTATGATAATTATTTTGGATTTTATTTTTGTCATTCATTTAACTTTTATGGTCATTGCTGCTGGCATTGAGATAATAAATGGGCACATACTTGATGGAATGAAAACCGTAGGAAAGGGTGTTGTTTCGCTTGCGTTTTTTATGGCAGCATTAGGGCATTTCCTTTTCGGTTATCCCGTTAAAATTCTTTTCCAACGTTATCTTGCGGAAGGATATAAGTTAATTCCCCTCCTGTATAAAGAATATATTTCTCCGATATTTGATGTTATAAAACCATAAACATAACAAACTATGCTCACAGTAAAATTTTCTTTTCTTTTCATCACAGTGCTTTTAATTACTCAACAAGTATCGGGGCAGCAGTTAAGGTCGGTTACTACAAAGGATGAGTATTGCAAAATATATAATTACCTTGAAAAATATAATGATGATGGTGGGTCGGATGCTACTAAAATAAAGGCCTTAGGTTTTGACCCCAGTAGTTTTGCAGCGTATGGGTTTAATCATCCAGAATTGTTAGGTGGTTGTGAAGATATTATCAATCTTGATGACATACGTTTTGATTATGAAGTTTGTGATGTTCGGTGGAATCATAAAACTTTAGTTGTCCCTTCACTAACAAAGAATTGGATAAAAGTATCAATTGATAATTTGAAGATTAATGATAGTAAGCGAGGTGTTGTTGAAGCAGATGTTACATTTGAAAATACTAAAGCACTATTTTTTGAATTAGCACTCTCTATGTTTACTGAAGGGAGTGGTGAGCCGCAACCTCCAGCAGAAACAGGATTATTGTTATATCCAAAAGAAACAATCACAAAGCACCTTAGATTTAATGTTTCATGTAATGATGCTGGTGTAGGAAATGGTTCCACGGTGCAATACATATTTTCGAGAGGAGAATATACAGGCAGTACATTAGAAGAAATGCTACTTCGTTTAGGTTTTGTTTTTAATGCTCCTCTTTTATTAAAACCATTTTCGGTATTTGGACTCAACATTGGCTTTTCAAATAAAGCAGTCTATATGTCAACTCTTGATATTTTTTGGACTGCTGCTACAGGCGAATGGTTAAAAAGGGATTTAATTGAAAACGACCTTTCTGCATTAGGAACCGTTCTCGAAGGATGTAGCGAATGTGCAGATGCCCTTGAGCCGATTGGCGGTAGTCTTACCGGAGATTTCATTGGAACATTATATACAGGCAAAATAGAACCACAATTTGCTGTTAAAGTATTATTTGAGTTTTGTATTAGGGCACTTAGAAATCCCATTTATAAGGATTTGGTTTTCGAGATATTAAAAAAGCATGTAGGTGTGCTTGCCGTAGGTGGTGCGAAAGTTTTAGCACAAAATCTAACCGTAATCGTATCAGGAGGAGGGAGAATATTAGCACTTCTTCCTATTGCTTGGGATGTATGGGGAACAAGAGATGTGAAAGATTATCAATCAATTGAATTTAAACCAAAGTGTTGTATCAAGAATTAAATTTTAAGAAAAATTTATGACTTATAAATGTCCAGTGTGTAACGAGACAGGAACAAATCAAGAGTTCATTTATTTAGGTAATCAACAAATGCAACATAAGGTTTGCGGCAATATTTTAGAAACTGCCGCTCAATGTCCCAACGGTCATATTATGATTGCAAAACGAGGCTTGTTTGAAAAATTGATACCAGGGATTGCTGCTATTAATTTTTTCCGAGGTAAGACCCCTGTTATTTGTCGAGATTGTGGATTTAAAGGAGAGTTGACCAAGGACTTTAATATTGTTCTCTTTTTTGGCAATAAGAAAACAATTAATAAACGAAAGTAAGGAGACTCTAATGAAATTGATATGCGATCCACCTCGTCATGCTTTCCTTATTCATTTTGTAAAAGACCAGCACTCCTATTTGTTCCAAAGGATTGAATCGGAACAATACTTTGACGTTATTGTAAATCCCGAAACTAATCCGATGACTCTCGTGTCTATTGAATTCAGAAGCGGTGGCATAATCTTACCATTTATCAATTCAAACGACACGTTCTCCATAGGCGAATTACTCCTCCATTCTGGTTATCAGCAAAATATATATTACTTCAATTTTGATTCGTATAATGAACCTCAAAACTGTTTTAAATGGAAAGTGGCTTCCGGATTAACAGTACTGGTTTCCAAACCTCCCCCTCCGATTCATTCGGAGTATAAGAGTGAAAATCGTCCGGTTCTTCATAGTCTCCATGTGGATACTCAAATACTTAAGGTGGAAATTGATTTGAGTGAATTTGTAATTAATTTTGGGTGGGATAATTTACATCCATAGATTTTATTTTTATCTCGCAGAGACACGCTCCCAAAATTACGGAGGTGGTATAAGGCATCAATACTCTGACAGAAAAGCAGGAATCTGTATATGTAATGTGAGTAATAAATAAAGATAACTAAGAAGAGGAGATTGTTTTTTTTAGTTTTGTAAAGCAAGATAAATATTTCCTTCTACCAATAATCTTCCATCGGCAAACAACTGCATACCAAATTTCTATCACCATACGCGCTAAGTGTGTAACCTATAAAGGCAACATAGTAACGGAGGTTGTTTTTTAAAAGCGAATTGGTAATTCGCTTTACAACTTTCTTTTTCAAATTCTTTCTATATTTTACCGCACAAAATTTTATCAACTCTATGTCCACACTTACTATAACTCTTTCGGAACAACAACTATCAAAAGTCGTAGAAGCATACAGAACAATTCAAGAATTTCTTTCGTCTGCAATATCGCCCAACGAATTGTATCAAGAAGAGTTTCTTCGTGGATTACAAGAATCAGATGAAGACATTCGAAGCAAGAATTTGAAAGAAGTTCATTCGTTCGATGACTTCATTTCCTAAAAGAAAACTTCTTCGGACAAATCGTTTCTTTCGAGATGTTAAACGACTAACGAAAGAAGTTCAGTAAGAAGCATATTCCATCGCGGGAAAATTACAAGAAGATATTTTTCACCAAGAACTCAATGCTCGTGAACTTGTAGGGTATAAAGGATATTATCGTGTTGTTGTTTTCAGGGATTACCGAATGATATTTTCCTATGACACTGAAAACGTATTTCTTCGAAGAATCGGACACCGAAAAGATATTTATAGAAATTTAGAATTGTAAGACAAAAACCCTTCGTTAATTTGTTGAAGGGTTTTTAGTTCTATAAGCCGAAATAGAAATTCCCTCTACACATAATCTTCCATCGGCAAACAACCGCAGTATTCGGATTTGATGCCGCAACAAATTTATGAGCAATCAACGGAACGTTATTTCGATACACAAACATTACACGTTATTGCAGTGATGCAAGTAGTCGAACGCAAGGAAACACGTTTAATGGCAATATCATACGACGAGTTTCCACATCACATTGAAATAGTAACGATACATCCAATTAAAAGAAACCAAATTATCAACCGAGTAAAAGCACAACGATGGATAGAACAGTAAAACAGAGTACCACATACGACGCCCAAAGTGATAGTATGTATATCTTCGCAAAAAAAGGTTTTGAAGAAGAAGTTGTAGAACTTGTGCCGGGGGTGAACATAGAGTACAACAAAGCGGGAGAAGTTATCGGTATTGAAATTTTGCGCGTGTCAAGATTTTTTCACGATGTATTGCAACCGGCGAAACAAACGAAGTCTCATTCAATGGTCAAAGAGGAATCTGTTTCTTATAAATCAAAAAAGAAGTCGAATAGATAAACATAGACGTAAAAGGCAACCCGTTATAAGTTGCCTTTTGTGTTTTGTGAAAACGAAATGGAATTTCGTTCTACAACATTCTTCTCCAAATTTCTTTCTCTATCTTGCCGCAAGTTACATTACAACTCCTACAACGAAATTATGTTGCAGGAGTTTTTTATTTTGTGTCTGGTTTATGATTTCTGAAACATTACAAAACAAACTCGATACCATTCCCACCAATCCCGGCGTGTATCAATACAAGGATGCCGATGGCAGAATTATTTACGTCGGGAAAGCGAAGAACTTACGAAACCGCGTTCGCTCGTATTTTCAATCTTCGCGAAATCTTGATGCAAAAACTGTCGTCCTTGTTTCCAAAATTGCCGATGTGGAATTGATTGTAACGGATAACGAAATCGAGTCGCTTATTCTTGAACAAAATCTTATCAAGAAATTCAAACCGCGGTACAACGTGGTGATGAAGGATGATAAAAGTTATCCGTTCATTGTCATTACAAAAGAGCCCTATCCGAGGATTTTTGTAACGAGAAAAATATTTCACGACGGGTCAAAATATTTTGGTCCATATACCGATGTAAAAAATATGCGGGAGTCGTTGAAACTTATTCGCGAATTATTCAGGGTGCGGAGTTGTAATTTTTTTCTTGACGCAGAAGTCGTGCGCAAAAAGAAAGTACGGCTCTGTTTGGATTATCATATCAAAAAATGCGATGGTCCGTGCGAAGGATTGATTTCCGAAGAACAATACAACGCATTGATTGACCAAGCGAAACAAGTGCTGAAAGGAAAAAGCGTTGCTCTTGTTCACCAACTTGAAACGGAAATGGAGAAACTTTCCCAAGCAATGCAGTATGAAGAAGCGGCAGAGGTGCGTGATAGAGTTCGCGGGTTGCTGCAATACGCGGAAAAACAAAAAGTCGTTGATACCGATTTGAGCGATAGGGATGTGTTTGCTCTGGCGATTGACGGTGATGATGCGTGCGGCGTGATATTCAAAATCCGTGAAGGGAAAATTTTAGGAAAAAGACACTACTATCTTTCCAACGTGGAAGGAAAAGGTGAACCGGAAATCGTAGAACAACTGATGGAGCGTTATTATCTGGAGGCGGATTATATTCCCGAAGAGATATTTCTTCCAACGGAAATTGAGAATGAAGAAACAATTTGTAAATGGTTGAATGAGCGGAGAGCCGAGAGCAAGGAGCGAGGAGTTCGGAGCGTGGAAATTGTTGTTCCTAAAATTGGCGACAAAGCAAAATTGATTGCAATGTGTGCAACGAATGCAAAACTACTTTTGCAAGATTTAAAACTCCAAAAAGAAAAACAGAAAGATTTTATTCCGCATAGTCTTCGTTCGTTGCAGCGCGATTTACGTTTACCAAAACCCCCACGACGCATTGAGTGTTTCGATAATTCCAATATTCAAGGGAGCGATGCTGTTGCCTCAATGGTCGTCTTTGTAGATGGAAAACCAAAGAAAAGCGAATACAGAAAATTCAAAATAAAAACTGTGGTTGGCGCGGACGATTTTGCGAGTATGAAAGAGGTGGTGTTCCGGAGATATAAACGTGTACTCGAGGAGAATTTAGCATTACCGGATTTGATTGTGATTGATGGGGGAAAGGGACAACTCTCATCGGCGATAACAGCGTTGAATGAGTTACAAATTACAAATTACGAATTACGAATTACGAATTACGAATTACCAATTACCAATGGAGTAACGGAGAATTGGAGTGATGGAGTCGAAAAACCCCAAATCCCGAACCGCAAACCTCTCCGAAAGGAGTCCTTCGGACAAACCACTGTCATCGGTCTTGCAAAACGTCTCGAAGAAATATTTCTTCCGAATGAAAGCGAAGCGATTCTTCTTCCAAAAACATCTTCAAGTTTAAAACTCTTACAACAAATACGGGATGAAGCACATCGGTTTGCCGTTGCGTTTCATCGTTTACTTCGCGAAAAACGGACGCTGCAAACAGAGCTGGATTTGATACACGGAATAGGGAAGAAGCGCGCGAAAGAATTGCTTGAAGTGTTCGGTTCAGTACAAGGAGTAAAATTTGCAACCGAAGAACAACTTGCGGGGGTCGTGGGGGAAAAAGTTGCATCAACGATTAAAGAATACTTTGAGGTTGAAGCAGTGGAAACCCATTAGGTATGACAGAAATGGTTCAACGTTTTTCACTCATTTGTAACGAACGCAATTCGTAATCCTCTTTTGAAATGATTGACCTTGAAAAACACGATTTAAAAAGCAAATATGTTTTTTGCAGAACGCTTGTGTGCGTAAGGTATTTTTAATACATTTTACTCGCATTTTTTAGGAAATACTATGGCAAGAAAAACAACTTCTACTGAAAAGGTCAAAACTTCTTCCCCCACCCCCCGAACAGGTCGTACAAAACATATCACTCATCATTGTGTCTATTGCGGTAAAGAAACCAAAATGGCTATTGTTGGTGAAATGGAAGGGACGCAAAATAAAATGTGGTATAAATGCACCCGTTGCAGACATATGAGTTTACTTCAGCAACAAGTGAAGGTGAACCCCAATGCTGTTCTCGCACAAATTGATTTAGCGAATTGTATTACCTATAAGCCGGATTTGGTGTACTCCGTGGGACAGTTTATTTTCCATAATGATTTGAAAGATGCAGGTCGCATCGTTTCCAAAGCGCGGACATCGAGCGGTGGAGATGCAATCATTGTAAATTTTGAACGTATCGGAAAAAAGACGTTGATTGAAAACTTACGAGGAGATTTTGGATTTGAAGCATTTTAAGATTCGCATGAAAGGAGGTGACGCGTTTGGTAGGAATTACCATTCCCGAAAACGAAAATATTGATAAGGCGCTCCGCCGATTCAAGAAAAAATATGAACGGGCAGGTGTTTTAAAGGAATTCCGCAAACGCACTTTTTTTGTAAAACCATCAGTTCAAAAACGGATGGATAAAAATCGTGCCGTTCGTCGCCAGTCTCGGTTACAAATGGAAATGGATTAATCTCATTTCCAAACGAAAAGCAGAAGAAGAATTCTTCTGCTTTTTCATTTTAAAATTTTGCTATAAAATCGTACGCCTTCTCGACGGGAAGAATTGTCCGCTCTCCCGTTTTCCTGATTTTTATTTCTACGTTGCCTTGTTTCAGGTTTCTATCACCAACGATAAGTTGCAGAGGCATCCCGAGTAAATCTGCGTCCTTAAATTTAAAGCCGGGTGAAACTCCAACTCGGTCATCAAAAATTACTTCGATTTTTTCCGAGGTGAGTTGTTCGTATAATTTATTTGAAGCAACAATAACATTTTCGTTTTCTGCATTCACGGAAATCAAATGGACAAGAAATGGAGCCAGCGCTTTATCCCAAATAATTCCGTTTACATCGTGATTTTGTTCGATGTGACAAGCGGCGATACGTTCTACACCAATACCGTAACTTCCCATAATAATGGGAAGTTCTTTTCCCTCTTCATTTAAAACTGTTGCATGCATTGCATCGGCATATTTAGTTCCAAGCTTGAATATATGTCCGAGTTCGATTGCATTGATGATGCGAAGTTCTTTTCCACAATGCGTACATAATTCACCCGTCTCGACAATACGCAAGTCAGCATATTTTGAAACGGAAATATCTCTTTCCAAATCTATGTGCGCAATGTGGAAATCATTTTTATTTGCACCGCTGATTAATTCATTCGATTGCTCTAACCGCTTATCAGCGATGATTTGAAAATTTTTCAATCCGATTGGTCCGATAGAACCGGCATCCGCTCCTGTGAGGTCGAAAAGTTCTTCATCGGAATATGCACGAAACTCACCACCAAGTTCGCGCATCAGTTTTGCTTCATTCAATTGGTCGGTTCCACACATCAATATCAATGTCGGTTTTCCTGCGACATTATACACGAGAGATTTTGCGAGACGAGTTGTCTCCACTCTCAAAAATTCTGAAAGTTGTTTGATTGTTTTGATATTCGGTGTGAAGAGTTGTTCGCGCTTTTTACTTTCCGGTAATCGTTCAACCCTCGGAGCGTTAGATACTGCCACTTCGAGATTTGCTGCATATCCGCAATTATCACAAACGACTGCCGAATCTTCACCACCTTCGGCAGATTCCAAAAGGAATTCCTGTGAGCCGCTTCCTCCCATTGCTCCGCTTGATGCACCGACGATAAAAAACTTCAATCCGCAACGGGTAAATATTTTTTTATACGCTTCTTCATGCAGTGCGTAACTTTTATCTAACCCTTCCCACGTGTAATCGAGTGAGTATGCATCTTTCATCGTGAATTGCCTGCCACGTAAAACTCCTGAACGGGGACGCGGTTCATTTCTGAATTTGGTTTGAATCTGATACCATATTTGCGGTAACTCTTTATACGATTTAATATGATTTTTTGCAATGTGACAAATTATTTCTTCGTGTGTTGGAGCGAGTACCAAAGGGCGGTTTTTTATTTGGAACAAAATATCGCCAAATGCCTTGACGCGACCGGTTTCTTCCCAGAGTTCAATTGGATTGAGCGCGGGAAGATGAAATTCCTGTCCGCCGATGGCATTCATTTCCTCGCGAATAATGTTCATAATTTTTTGAAGAACTCGAAAACCGAGCGGAAGAAAAGAATAGATGCCGGCTGCAAGCGGTCGCATTAATCCCGCCCGCATCATCAGTTGATGGCTTGGAATTTGTGCATCGGATGGAATTTCTTTGAGTGTTGGGAAAAAACTTTGTGATAAACGCATAGAGTATGAAAAATTTTGGTGTGCAATATAAAAAAATATACGGAGAGCGAAGATACAACCGGTTGAACCCGGAATACTTTTTCCGCTTTCTAAATACAAACAATCACTTCAAGAAAATCACAAACTCACAACTATATCATTAAACAAATTCCTTTTCACTTTCCTTTCACTTATATTTCCCGCCGAAAATGAAACGTTCAATCAGATTTTATTTGTATTTCACGGTCATTGCAATCTTTTGTTCAGAAGGTTTTGCGCTTGACCCGACGAAATCTCTTCTTCAATACGGGAGAGATGTGTGGCAGGCAAAAGACGGATTTACCCCGTTTGCCATTCACGCTCTGCATCAAACCCGCGACGGCTATTTGTGGATTGGAACGGATGAGGGACTTGTCCGCTTTGATGGCACTCAATTTACGACATTCA
The DNA here is from genome assembly GCA_018335975.1 of Ignavibacteriales bacterium. GTDB lineage: Bacteria > Bacteroidota > Ignavibacteria > UBA10030 > F1-140-MAGs086 > JAGXRH01. The sequence goes on along the minus strand of JAGXRH010000122.1, from coordinate 611 downwards.
ATAAAGCCAATACGAAGGAACTTCTTGTTAACGCGATAGTTTCGCTTTCGGAAGATGATGAGGGACAACTCTGGATGGGGACATTGGGAAGCGGAGTTTTAAAATACAAAAACGGAATTTTCACCCGGTTCGATACTTCCACAGGTTTACCGACGAACAATATTTTCAGCATCTTCGTTGATAGTAGAAATACTGTTTGGGCTGGAATGTTAAATTACGGATACGCGGAATTACAGGATGGAAAATGGAAATCACATACTGCTCGCGCCGATTTCCAATTTAATAACGTCCATTATATTTCCGAAAATATAAAACATGAACTCTGGTTCGGTTTTGGAAATATTGGGAAAAAAAATAAAGGTAGCGATACGCTTCAGTATTACACTATACCGAAAAGCGGGATAATTCACACCATTTGTTTTCTTGACGACGGGACACCTCTTTTTGGACATAGAGAAGAAATTTATACTCTGGTAAATGATTCCGTGCGTTTGTTTTTCAACGAGGAAATTTCGCTGGGAGGAAACATTCGCTGCCTTCTCAGGGATAGAAGAGGAAATTTATGGATTGCTTCCGAAGGGGGCGGTTTGTTCCGGTACACCAATGGTGTG
>JAGXRH010000121.1 GCA_018335975.1 Ignavibacteriales bacterium | reverse complement strand
TATTGTCACAAATTCCTTGTTCACTCAATATAAGTCCAGGCTCTTTGTCAAACAATTTTTTTGTAAAGAAATATATTCCAAAAAGTCCCATTATTGTCGAACCATAAAAAGCTATTGTCTTTAAAACTGGATTGTTAAAAACAGGATTACTTGTCTGGGGATTTGAAATAATCATCCAAAGTCCACCCAGTAAAAACAAAACACTAAAAATTAAGAGTTTTGTCAACTTGGCTTTGCTTAATGAAATTTCAATTCTATTATTATCTGTCATATTAGTGTTGGTCTTTTAAAATTGCTTGCAACGTTCAGGGCTTTGCGTTCGGCTGGGCATTCGAAGAATGTCCAGCCCGGAACTGCAGCCCAATAGAAATACTAATGTACAGAATTTATTATGTTGCTGAGTAGAATTCCGTCGAGCCCGAACCGAAGCTGAATAAAATTACCACTGCCTGGGCTCGACGTTGCGTCAGCCCCAGCTGACGCAAAACCCCGTGTTGGCTGCAGTAATATCAAATGCCATGTAATTCTTTTTTGTTAATCCAAATCGTGTCTTCGTTCGGCTTAACAACTAAAATATCTATAGGTCCACCAACAGTCTTTATTTTTTGTTGAAACCGTGTTGTCTCAATAGTTGTACGAACAGCATATAAAGCAAAGTCTATCGCATCTTGCAAAGTCATGAAGTTCCAAGGTATTGGAGTATCAGGCAAATCTGTCCAGTCGTCACCTTGCTTTATTTTTACGGTATTTAGAAGACGCATAAGTATTTCAATTTCGCCACCCCAATTTGCACCATAATATACATTCTCCCCTTCAACATTTACTCTTTTGATTGTCTTTCCTGCAACATTCACATGATAAACATGCGGTATAGATATTCCATCTTCAATTTTGTAGCCGATTGTGTAAAAGTTAGTTGCTGGATATTCAAATTTTTCTCCGAAAAACTCAAGTAATAATTTTGGTAACTCTTCAATAGTCGTTTCGTCAGTTACTTTTTCCTCTTGGAATTGATTTATAAATCCAGCAATTGGTATTCCCTTTATGTCGGCTGCACCAAAAGTGCCTAACCCAAATTTATTTTTTATTGAAAATATTTTCGCATTAGAGTCAGAAGCTGGTATGGAATTTATTTGCTCTACCTCACCGGTTTTACTTTTCCAGCTAAGTGTTAAACGACTATCACCTGCGATAACTATTCCTTCGGGAACATAAAGTGTCACAATTAAAGACATAAGAATTAGTATTTGGTTGTTAGAATGGTGTTGTCACGAATTATTGCAGCCAACGGGCAGGGCTTTGTGCAGGTGTGGAATTAGCATTCCGTCCGCCCGGAACCGCTGCCTGGCTTTTTGATAAAGTTAAATAGTTAGTACCGAAGCTGGGCTTTATTCGTCAAGCCCCGAACTAAAGTACAGAAAAGTTACTGCGGCTGATTGTTATTCCGTCAAGCCACACTTGCACAAAACCCAATGTTGCCTGCTGTGCTACTTGTCTAGCTGTTGTCTGTTTGATTTATCAAGTACAAAGTCCGAAAGTCTTATGCCTTGTCCATGAATTAAATTTGTTTTCGGATTTCTGATTGCTCTTGTTATCCATTGATACCCGAAGTCACAATTTGATTTATTGAACCAGTCCTGCGGATAATTAAAAACCCAACCACTTTCTGGTTTGATTAAAAGCATTGTTGTGTTATGCCAATAATTTTTCGGGTCAGGATTGTGATATAAATTTTCAAGCTCTGTTAAAAGAATAAATTCCTCGAATATTTTGAACTCGTCAGGGAAATAAAACTTCATTGCTTCTTCTCTTGGATTGAATGCAAATTCAACTTTCGCTATTGGCTCAACTGCAAAATAAATTTTACTTTTCTCCCTGTCCATCTTGGAAATCGTTTTATCTCTCTCAACAATAGGTTGCAGTTTGTCACATTCGTAGTAGAAGATTTTTATGGGTTGAAGTCCGATTATTTTTTCAAGACTTCTGTCCCAAATCAAAAAGGACTTGCTGTCATTAGATGGAAGGATATAGCAAGCCATACTGAGTAATGCGTAATAGTTGCCGTTTAAATCTGTCAATGCAGTGATACCATTTGAGCCAATTGCCTTCCACCTCAAAACTTTATCGCCTTTAATCAATTTTGGATTGTCTTTGCCAAAATACCAAGGAGCAAGACATGGTGATTTGTCTATAAGATTTTGTTTGTCTTCCTTTCCAAATATTTTGTCTAAGAGGTTCACTATAAGTCTGTCAGTTTGATGTTAGCAGAGTGGTCAAAAGCATAGCAGGCAACGTTTTGCAGCTTTGCGTTGTGGCGGATTAGATGCACTAACCTGTCTAAACGCACACTGTTTATTAATTGCACTACTGTTTATATTCGCACTTCCCCCGCCATAACGCAAAGGTGCTGTTACCACCAGTGCTTTTGTCCGTCTTGTTTGGTCAGGTCGTTGCAACATTTTCTAATATTTTGTCAATTGTCGAGTTAAACTTTTTTCTGAGTTGCAGTCCTTTCGGGTGCATTGTCATATAGCTATGTGTCGGCAAAGCAGAATGAATACATTGATACAAATAATTTTCTTCAAGCGTTTTGTATTCAAGTCCGCTAAATACTCTTTGAAATTGATGTTCGTAGTCCCAACCAGTTATGAAAACAATAATGTCTGGCTTTGTTATTTTAATTTCATCGAGGAGTAAGTCGAAACCTTTGTCGTTGAGTTTTTGCAAATTATAGTCAGGCGTTGTTCCGTTGCTGTCACACTTTGAGAAGTTTGTCCAGAGGAAACCGTTTGCAGAATTTTCACCGTTCAGTTTACTATGAAAAGTTTTAATGAAACGCCAAAACGGACTATTTCTTCCGTGATAGTCTTTTGCAAATTCAAAGTCAATATAAGTGTCGGTTAAAAGGTCAACGGTCAATTTTTCGGAATTGTCCATTGTGTCAAGCCAACCGTAGGTTTCCTTGCCAACATAAAGAACTTTATGCTTAACAGTCGCATAGTCATTGAAAACACTCATTAATAACGGAAACGAAAATTTGTCAGCCTGCTCCGATGAAAGAGTTTTTAGTTCGTTCAAATACGGTTCGTATATTGATTTTAGCTGATTATTAATTTCCGTTACCATTATCCGTGACTAATGTTTACGAAAGTTTCGTTATCATCAATTTCCTTCTGTGCTTTTTGGCGTGTGTCATTTTCTTCGTCAAGATAATTTCGCAAAGAACTTGTCAAGCCAGTTGCAAAAAGTTCAATTTGTTGGCTTGTCAATTCAACTAAGTATGTCCAGCCTTCAATAACAAAGCCAATACCGTCACTATAAACTTCAAAGGTTAGGAGCTTGTCGAATTTTATTGTGAAACTGTTTTTACCTGTTGAGGCAAAAATTATTCGGTCGCTTGTTAAATACAAAACGCCACCGTGTTTTAAAGTTACTTGTTCTTTAATAGGAACGGAACGAGCCGCACCAACACGATATGAAACGCCTTTTGCAATGCGGAACGAAACGCCTCTGCTTCCTGTCGAGTAACCTTTCGTTACGACTTTATGCTCTAATAATTTTCCGTTGAATGCCAAATAACATTCTTCGTTCTTTTTCAGATTAATTGGAGCATTTTGAATTAACGTAAAAACTCCATTGTCTAATTGCCACAAGAGTTTTGCAAAAGCCAAATCTTGTAAAGTGTTTTTGGGCATCATTGATTTTGCTGTCGCATCGTCAATTTGTAGGTTCTTTAAAGTTTGAGTTAATTCAGTCTCCTCTGTCGGTGAAAGTTTTTTGTCCTTTAACTTTTCATTCATTGCAGCTTTAAAAAGCGAAGAAGCAACATTCGTCCGGATTTTTTCAAGCGTTGCGTTGTCGAGTTGCAGATAAGTGGCAAAGTCAACGATGAATGTTTTTTCCTCATCGGTCAGGATTTTGTCCTCGTATTGCTTTTGAACAAGTTTTTTTACCGCACTTTCATTTACAGTCCGTTTTGCCGACTGGATGTATTTGTCGTCAAGGGAAAATGTTGTAACGATTTCGTCAAGTTGGGATTTCTCCTGCTCCGTAATGTCAAGGTCAGCAACAACCTGCTCTAACTTTTTCAAATAGAGGCTTTGTCCGATTAGCTTTAATTGATTTGGTTTGAGGTTTGCCGCTTTGATGTCGGTTTCGTAAACCGATTTCCAGTTGTCAACGTTCCTTGTCAGCTTGTTTTTGTGCTTTAAACTTTTCGAGAAAAGCAACTTCAGAAATAGTGTCAATTTAGTCATATTGTCTGTCTTTTAGCATTGGTGGTAACGTTTTGCGGGTTTAAGAAGTTGGCGATTTCGGAGCACAAAACTGTCTGCCAGCACTGAACTTGATACGAAGCACAAATGTTCAATTAACCACTGAACCGCCAATTTCTTAAACCCGCTGTTACCAGTAGTGCTTTCTCGTCCGATGTCGCAGTTTCTGTCCATTTTACTGTTGTCTTGGTGCGTTGGCTTGGTGGCTCTTTTGGATTTTTTTTAGCGTTGGTTTGTGCGTTGAAAAAAAATACAAATGTGCCACCAAATGCGTTGGTTCATTCTACTTTCAATATTTCATAATAGAGTTCTAACATGCCCAGCTGACATGCTTCGCCTTCTGTTCTATTCATAATCGCAACTGCTAAAGGTGCTTTCTCATAAACTGTAATCATTCCGTTGCTGTCGGGTTTTACATTTTGTGTTGCTTGTGTCTTGCTAAATTTTACTTTCAAAATTTTCCCTTCGGGATTCTTTACTGTAACAGTTGAAGCAAACGAAACTTTTCTTTTCGTCTCTGGTCGCAAAGTGATTGGAACAATTTCATTCACTTTCAAAACTTCGTCAAGTGGAAGAATATCTTCCTGCTTTTCTTCTTTGTCAACTTGTGAAATAAACGCAACAACTTTTTTCAATTCCTTCTCTACTGAATACCACCAATTAGTTGACCATATTCTGTAAAAAGTAAAACCCTGTTCTTCAAGTCGTGATTGTCTGAACATATCCCAAGCATACGCTTCATTGCTGCTGTGATACTTTGCTCCGTCACATTCAATAGCAATGATTGGTTTGCCTGTAACTTTTGATTTCACAATTAAATCAATTCTGAAACCACCGATTTTATATTGCTGTTGCAAACGGTCTTGTCCAATTTTTTCAGCAAGTCGGTAATAAACTTCTTCTTCAAATGGAGATTCCGAACCGTAAACATCATGGTCAATTTCAAAAGTTTTTGATTCACAATTTTCATAGAGTTGCTTTAGCAACGATTCTTTTGTTTCAAGATTATTTTCACTTACCGATTTGGCGTAAGCCAAATAAGAATAGAAAATGGCTCTGCCATTATTCTTCATTTGCTGTAACAGAACTGGATAAGAGTTGTAATGCTCTTGCGGAATAGAAGTGCATACAAAAACTTTATACTTTGCTCTTGTTACAATTACATTCAAAAGTTTGTAGCCGTTGCGTTGCAAAATCGGTCCAAACGATTGGCGAAAAGAACCGTCTGCTTTCTTTCCAAAAGTTGTTGAGATAATTATGATGTCTCTTTCATCGCCTTGAATATTCTCTAAATTTTTCACGAACAAATCAGAACCTAAGTCCGCAATCTTTTTATCGTATTCGGGTTTCTGTTGTCTTGCCTTTGTGATTTCTTCAAGGATTAAATTACGCTGATACAAATTGAAAGTTGCTACACCAACTGACGGATATTTTCCTTTCTTAAATGGCTTGATGTGATTTAGTAAAATGTCAACTACTTGTCTTGCTTCATCTCTATTTACTTGGTCTTCGTAAAGCCCGTTTACTTCAATAAACTGAATTGGTTTGTATTCCTGTTTCGCTGGCATTGGAATAAGTCGCTTGCCATAAAAAGCATGATTAGAAAAGTCAATCAAGTGTGGATGCTGTGAACGGTAGTGAACCTTCAAATAGGATTGCTTGTAATTGCAGTTCTCTGCATAAACTAAAAGCGATTCGCTGTCTGCAAGGTCAAGAGAATTGTTTGCATTACGATTTGATGTTGGTGTTTGTGATTCACTTGCTGTTTGTTCTTCCTCGTAATCTTCTTCTGTCGGACTTAGCAAAGCTGTTCCGCCTTGAAAGAAGTTTGAGGGTGGCATTTGTTGGCTGTCGCCTGAAACAACTTTTATTTTTCCTCTAAGCAATGCAGGAAAGGTATCTTCTAATCTCAACTGACTTGCCTCGTCAAAAATCACAACATCAAAAATTCCTTCGGCTAATGGAATTACAGAACTGCAAACTGTCGGGCTTAACATTACTACTGGAAAAAAATCAGTGAACAGTTGAAAATCTGTTGTGATAATTTTTCTCAAGGAGTTTCTTCGTTCTCCTCTGCTTCCTCGTTTGTTGAATAAGCTAATTGGATTTACTCCTTGTGTCTGTGCTCTCTTTGCTGACTGCAATTGTCGGACTGACCAATTATTTATAATGCTTTTGATTTGGAATTTTTTCAGTTGTTCTTTTGATTCCACCAACTCAACAATCTTGTCATCACTTTTCGGCAAACCTTTCAAATTGCTTTCTGCAATTGCAAGCACCCAATGGTAATACCAACTTTCAAAAGTTGTTTCCCAATTCTTGCAATTGATTTCAATGATTGACCTTACAACTGTTCGTTGCAATGGAGTAAGTTCAATGTAGAACTTTCTCCAATCAAAATACTCTCTGAAATCTTCAAGGTTTGCAGAAATGGTTTTCATTTCTGTTTGTAAAATTTCCGTTTCGGAAATTTTCTGATTGTGATTTGTTGAGTCGGAAATAGTCCGTCTTAAAAGTTTCTCTTGATTGAGATTAGAAATGATTTGTTCAAATTTTCTCTCTTTGTTCTGCAAACTTGTTTTGTCTGTGAAAAGCGGATGCAAATAGTTTGAAGAAAAGTTTTGCAAATAATCTTGTTTAACTTTTTCGTTGTTCTTAAACCAATCTTCTGTGTGGTCGCTTAACTTATCAATGTTGTCAACGAAAACTTTTAGAGTAGGTGTGTGGTTGCCTTCAATGTAACTGTGTTCAAAATATTTTAGCGTTTGATGAACCTGTTTTATTTCTGCAACCTGATTGACTAAAGTAATTCTGTTTCCTTTCAGCATTTTGTAACGCTTGGAAACAATACTCAACGTTTGTATTCGGAATTTTGTAAAACCGTCATTCTTAAAAAACAATTCTCCGAACTGTTCGTGATTAGAAACAACAAAATCTTTGTAGTTGGTGATTTGCTGCTTGACTGCAAAATAATATTCACCAAAGTGGCTGTCAAGCCACTTTTGGTATTCTGTTATTTCTTTTTGCAGTTCTGCTTTTACTTCTGCAAGTTGTTTGGCTGTTTCCTTTGAGAGTTCTTCCAACTTTAGTTGAATGGCTCTCGGATTATCTTCTTTGAAAATTGCATCACTTAAAATTTCAAGTGGATGGTCAAGCCGCTTTACATCAGCGTAAAGTTTCTTTGCTGTTTTTATTCTGCTGACGATTTCAGCAAGTTCTTTTTCGTCTTCTTGAAACTTGAATTGTTTGTAATCAAGTTTCGATTTCAATGTTTCAAAGTCCGCAACCTTTTGTCGTTTCAAAAACTCACCAACTAATTCAGTCCACGACTTACCTAAATAAATTTTCTTGTCAAGTTGTTTGTGTTGGTGGTTTAGTTCTGCTGCTTTTGCTTCAACTGTTTCCCGAACCGTTGTGTAATTCGTTTGATTGAAACTTGCGTATTGCGAAAGGTTGCCCAATCGGTCACGAACCGAATTTACTATACCGTCTCGGTCTTTGTTGATGTCCTCTACAACTGCTGCCAATGCACCTAACTGGTCGTTCTCTTTGTGAAGATTGTTTTTGATTACATCAAGTGCAGTTTTCTTTTCGCAGACTACAAGACATTTCAAATTGTTCGCTAAAGCATTTGTGATAAGTGCTGTAAGAGATTGACTTTTTCCTGTTCCGGGTGGACCCTGAATTATTTTCTTTGGCTCAATTCCTAATGTAGTGAGAATTTCTTGTTGGCTTGGGTCTGTTTCAACTGCACTGTGTGCAGTTCCTGAAAAGTTCTCAACCTCTAAATTTTCAAAATCAAAATCATCAAACTTGTCAATGATTTTATCAATGTCTGTGATGATGCTTTCCTTTTGTGTTCGGAATAATCCGAACACTCCGCCAAAATGTATCCAAGGAATATTTCCTGAAACCGATTCCAAAGCCGATGCTTCGGGAATGTTTTTCAATGGCTCTTTGAATTTCGCAAGCAAACTTTCTTTGATGTTCGTGGTTGCGTTTGTGTTGAGTGCTTTCAGCACTTTGTAACATTCATCAATTAATTCACTTTGGCTAATAACAGCATCTTCCAAAAGTTCTTCATTGATTTGAGGAATAGAAATACTTTCGTCTGTTTTAAGAAATGAAAGTAGCACTTCATTTAGTCCAACAGAATGAACTTCTTCGTCAACAATTTTTCCGTTTTCATTTTGTGTCTTATTGCGAAGAATTGACCATGTATTGACTTTGTTTGTCGCCTTGATTATCTCTAACTGCCAAATAAAAAGCGGAGCTTTAATAATTTTCTTCGGGTCTTGTTTTGATGGCTTTATTAAAATAGGAAATCCAAACCCAAAAGTTTTTATTCCGTGTTCTTTGTAGTTGTCCTCGTTTTCAATGTTGAGAGAGTTTAACCGCTTTGATAAAAGTCCAAGCCGCTTTTGTTCGTCTGATTGAATAGAGTTTAAATCAATTCCGTCAAAAGATATTTTGAAGTCAAAACAAGCGTTGGTTAAAAGTTGGTCAAGAAACTTTTCCGCAAAGTCGGGTCTGATGTAATTGAGATTAGATAAGTCAAGCCGTGTCGCAAACCGTCCTGGCAGCACATTCAAATGGATTGACCGTGTGTTGCCACCTTTAAGTTTGTCTCTTAATGCTTTTAAAAAAACTAAATCGGTCATATTACAAGGTTACTAAATTTTATAGTGCGTTGGAGCAAAATCAAATGTGCTGCAACCGTGTCGGCTTGTGGGTGGGGTTGCAGCTCTTTTGATTTTGCTGAAGCGTTGGCTTGTCTGTTCATTTTTTGTCTGTCGTTGATGGTCTGCACTGTCGTCATAGCATTACTGGTAACGTTCAGGGCTTTGCGTTCGGCGGGGCATTCGAAGAATGTCCTGCCCGGAACTGGAGCCCAATAGAAATACTAATGTACAGAATTTATTATGTCGCTGAGTAGAATTCGGTCGAGCCCGAACCGAAGCTGATGAGAATTACTGCTGCTTGGCTCGACCTTGCGTCAGCCCCGCTGACGCAAAACCCCTTGTTGGTTGCTGTATTTCTCAGTCATTTTATAATGTAAGTTCAAAAACCTTAAACCATAAAATTTTAGATTATGGTCTGCCCGTAATATATTGTCCTCGTCTACATACACAGTAATCCACTCATGCATGGATTTTACAAACCGTGTCCAATATTTTCCTTTATGATTTGTCAATGTGAAATAGAAGCCGTTGTCTCCAAATTTTTTTCCGTCTGAGCTTAATTTTAAGGATCCGTCTTTTAAAATTTCCTTTCTCATGATTACAGTTGCATTCCCATTAGGGAGTGGAAAAACTACTTTCAAAAATCGTCCACTAATATTTGGCAAGTCGCAAGTAGTGTAAACTCCAGAATAAATTACGTCGTTGGTGCTTTTTAGAATTCTATACCAAATCGTCCATTTTGATTTATTATTTGATTTGTTAACCAACTTGATAATATTACTATCAATTCCTTTAGCTGATTGAAGTGAATTCAAAGGCAGATTTAACTGTTGTAGTCGTTTGCTGAATATGACTGAAAGCAACCATCCGAAAGGTTTGAAAAAACCGCACCATTCTGACCAGATTTCAAAATTATAATTGGAAGTCTTTTCATAAAAGTCAACAACTTTTGGGTTTATAAGTTTTTCTTCGTCAGGGGAGAGGTGTAAGTCGTTGAAGTTGTCAAGCAGTCCAACGCCATTTTGGTTTTGCATTATTTCAAGATTGTCTTGATTGGCTAAAACTTGAATAAACTTGTCTTTAATAATGTCTGTGTCGCCAATAGGACCAACGAGCCAATTTTCTTTTTCGGGATTAAATTTTCTTCCGGTTAGTTTCACCCAAACTTGAGTTATCCAATCTTGTAAGTGTCCTTTCTTTTTATTTATTCTCATGTATGTAAGGTGTCCAATAATATAGCAACCAACGAACAGGGCTTTGGGTTGGCAGGGAATTAGCGTTCCGTCTGCTGACAACCGAAGCTCAATATTTATTCACAGTTTAAATTAAGAACAAATGTTGAAACGAGTAATGTCAAGCTGGAACAAAAGTACAGCAAAGAACAAAAGTACAGAGTGCGTACAGTCGCCCCCTGCTAACACAAAACCCAATGTTGCACGTAGTTTTTGTCTAAGTTATATAATAAGAAAGTATTTAAAAGAAATTATCATTGTCTGTTACTTTTTAAACTTCATTTGGCTTGCAGCAATAAAATTGAGTCAAGACGAGATTTATAAAAATGAGATACAGATTTACAAGAGTCAAGTTGAAGTTTATAAGGGTCAGACAGAACTTTTAAAGAGTCGTATTGATGAGTTAAATTCTTGTAATCATTCTTTAACTCGTCTTTTGAATATTGCTGCCAAAAAGCAAAGCAACCAGAAATGATAAGAGCAACTACAGATATTTTTTCAAATAAGGTCATTTTTGATTTATTTAACGATTTTACAAACTTCAAGTGTCCTTTTTTGAACTCTTTAAGTTGTACACCTTTTTCTGTCAAACGAAACCAGTCGACAGTATGTGTTGATAATGTATCTATATATTTATATCTAAATGCAAAATGTTTTATGTTGTCAACTAATTTAAAAAAGTATTCTCTTTCTGTTTCAGTAGTCGGGTTTATTCTGTTATTGTCAATGAGAGTATTTTTAATACTAAATACATTAATGTCTACAATGTCATTAATAAATAAGTCAAAGTATTTTATAACTTCATTATTGTCAATTTGCATAAAATGGTCTTTTTAAAATTACGTGCAACGTTCGAGGCTTTGCGTTTGGCACGACGGACGAAGTACGTCGTGCTTGAACAAAAGTTAATTAAAGATAAATAGTTTAATGATTATTTGAGTTGATGATAAGCGTTCGGTCAAGCCAGTTACAAAAGTTGAATTGAAAAACTGAAGTTGTATGGCTTGACCCGTCAGCCGTGCTGACGCAAAACCTTTTGTTGCCTGCAGGTTTACTCCTGTTGCACCCAAGCGTATTTGCCTTTCTTAAAGTAAATAATTCCACCTCCACTTGCCTCGTCAACATGAACAAAAATTCCGTCTGTATTTAGAATAAATTTTTCACTGTCTGGCACCTGATCTTCACAAACAATTTCATCATCTATAACGTTGTTCCAAACCTTTGTCCCTTTCTTGATGACTTCAAACTGTCCAACCCAATTATAGTCAGGAAAGTCTGTTCCAACGTCTTTTCCATTTTTTAGCAGGAAGGTTTTGTTTGTCCCGCCTTGCTTTATGAACAATGCGTCCTTACTTGTCGATTTGTGTCTGACAAGAATGGCTGTATCCAAAACATTGTCTTCGTTAAAGTAACCTGTCACCATAAACGGCTCGTGATTCTTTGAGATTTCATAAGTCGTGTCAAAGCCAAAAGAGTTAGAAACAGTGAGGGAAGCTTCAGTCATTTTCGTGTCTGTAAATTTGGGAGTTGTGTAACCCTTAGTTGTAATTGTACTTTGCGTTTTGTCACCACAAGCACCAATTAAAAGCAGAAAGAAAAGTCCTAAAATTTGTCTCATAAATACTTAGAGTGTCCCAAAAAACTTGCAGGCAACGGTTTGCGGCTTTGTGCAGTAGCGGAATTGAAAAACAAAAGTTGAATTATGCAGACAAGTTTATTTGAAACACAAATGTTGAATGATAGCACTAACCCGCTATTGCACAAAACCCCTGTTATATGCCGTTTATTTTTCTCGGTGTAAAATTTAAAATTAGATAAAATGACAAATAAAGAAAGAGCATTAATGGTTGCCGAAAAAGCTCACAACAACCAAACTTATGATATTTATCCTTATATGTATCATATTAGACAAGTCGTAAAAATTGCCGAAGAGTTAGGCTA
>JAGXRH010000120.1 GCA_018335975.1 Ignavibacteriales bacterium | reverse complement strand
CGATGTATCCGTGTTTTAGGCGGACACGAGCGTCGTTATGCAGGAATTGGCGATTTGGTTGTAGTTTCCGTTAAGTCTGCAATACCGGGCGCAGAAGTGAAAAAGGGAGAAGTACACCGAGCAGTCATAGTTCGCACGACAAAGGAAACACGTCGTAAAGATGGTTCATACATCCGTTTCGATGACAACGCCGCGGTAATTTTGAATCAACAAGGTGAACCGCGTGGGACACGAATTTTTGGTCCTGTTGCCCGTGAACTTCGCGACAGACAGTATATGAAAATTATTTCTTTAGCGCCTGAAGTATTGTAAAAGATTCAAATGAAAGTACACAAAAACGATAATGTGATAACGATTGCCGGGAACGCGCGTGGCAAATCAGGAAAAATTTTAAAAGTTTTTCGTGAAGAACAAAAGGTGATCGTCGAAGGAGTGAATATTATCAAACGTCACTCCAAGGCATCGAGAAATAATCCTCAGGGAGGAATAACGCAGCGTGAAGCCCCTATTCATGTTTCGAATGTAATGGTCGTTTGTCCAAAGTGCAATCAGCCGTCGCGATTAGGGAGAAAACAAATTGTTGATATTACGACAAACCGGAAGACAATGATGCGTGTTTGCCGAAGTTGCGAAGAAATGTTCTAAGTATTTTAATTGTAAAGATTTCGAAGTATAAATATGGCGAAAGAAAAGCCGACTAAAGTTGAAGGTTCAAAACCACGAGAAGAAAAGCCGAAGAAGGGAAAAGCGGCACAAGAGGAAGTTTCTCAAGAAAAAGAACAAATTGTTCCGGCGCGATTAAAAGACGTATTTAACGGCACGATTGTTCCAGCGTTGATGAAACGATTTGCCTATAGCAGTATAATGCAAGTGCCGCGACTTGAAAAAATTTCTATTAACGTCGGAATCGGGAAAGCAATGCAACAAGACCCGAAAACCTTGGAAACGGTTACGAAAGAACTTGAACAAATAGTTGGTCAAAAAGTTGTCGTAACGAAATCGAAAAAATCAATATCGAATTTTAAACTCCGTGAGGGAATGCCGGTAGGAGTTCGGGTTACCTTACGCGGTTCGCGGATGTATGAATTTCTCGATAGGTTTATTAATGTCGCCGTTCCCCGCATTCGTGATTTTCGGGGGTTATCGGATAAATCGTTCGATGGACGTGGTAACTATACCATTGCCATCAAAGAACACGTCGTATTTCCGGAGATAGATGTTGATAAAATCACAAAAATGTTTGGTATGGATATTACCATAGTTACCACAGCGAAAAACGATGGAGAATCGTACGAATTACTCAAGGGGTTCGGTTTACCATTTGTTAAACGCGAAAGTGTACTTATAACTGCCAAAGCGGCATAATGTTCTCTCATTGAAATAATAATATGGCTCGATTAGCAATGGTTGTCAAGGCGAAAAGAACGCCTAAATTTCCGGTAAGAAAACATAATCGTTGTTCTCTTTGCGGACGTCCGCGTGCATTTTTGCGTCGTTTCGGAATTTGTCGTCTCTGTTTTCGTTCGCTTGCCCTCGACGGAAAAATTCCCGGCGTTACAAAGGCAAGTTGGTAACGGAATTCTAACAGTAATTTTTTCTTATGCACACAGACCCAATTGCAGATTATCTCACGCGGATGCGTAATGCGCTCAAAGCGGGGAAAAAAAGTGTAAACATTCCTTTGTCGAATTTAAAACTTTCGCTCACGGAAGTTCTTATCTCGCTCAAGTATATTTCCGGATACGATATCGTAAAAGAAGGTCCGCAGCCGCTCCTTCGCATTACACTCCGATACTATGAAGGACAACCGGTTATCAGCGGATTACGGAGAATCAGTAAACCGGGATTACGCATCTACTCGAATACCGAAGAGTTGCCGCGAGTTTTGAATGGGATGGGGAACGCAATCATTTCTACATCACGCGGAATTCTCACTGACCAACAAGCCCGTACGCTTGGAGTTGGCGGTGAAGTTCTTTGTTACGTTTGGTAAGAAAATTCAACTTTAGTTTCAACAAGAGTTAAACAGAAAAAATAAATGTCACGCATCGGTCGTAAACCAATTCCGCTTCCGGCAGGAGTTGAAGTCAAAAAAGAGGGTGAATCTATTTCCGTGAAAGGTCCCAAAGGAATGCTTTCCGCAAAGGTTCACTCATCGGTAAAAATTGAAATCACGAAGGAAGAAGTTCTTTGTTCCGTTTCCTCCGAAGGGAAAATGGTAAAAGCCCTTCATGGATTATGGCGTGCTATTCTTTCCAACATGGTTGTTGGTGTAACGAAAGGGCACGACAAAAAATTAGAAATCACCGGCGTTGGATATAAAGCGGAACTCATTGGAAAACGGTTAAAACTCTCTTTAGGTTATTCACATCCTATTTTAGTGATGGCGCCTCAGGGAATTACGGTCACTGCACCGACTCCAACAAGTATTTTAGTGAGCGGAGCGGATAAGGCGTTAGTCGGTCAGTTAGCATCGAAATTGCGTTCCTTCCGACCACCGGAACCATACAAAGGAAAAGGAATTCGCTACGAGGGTGAACATATACGCAGAAAAGCAGGGAAAGCCGCTGCAACAGCAGGTAAGTAAAGCATCCAATAGATTATGATTCTTAAGAATAACTCAGAAGCCCGTCAAAAAGTAAAAGTTCGGGTACGCAAAAAAATTACCGGAACACCGGAACGCCCGCGTTTGTGTGTGTTCAGAAGTTTGTTGCACATCTACGCGCAAATTGTTGATGATTCGCAAGGTAAAACATTGGTACATTCTTCAAGTTTATTACCCGCGCTATCAGAACAGGTTCATTCGGTAAAAGGAATGAATGAAGTTGCGAAAATTGTCGGAAAAGACATTGCAACAAAGGCGAAAGAAAAAAATATTTCCACCGTCGTTTTTGACCGCAGTGGTTATCTGTATCACGGTAACGTGAAAGCGCTTGCTGATGGAGCACGCGAGAGTGGTTTGCGTTTTTAAGACGACGAGAGATTTGTGTATGGTTTTCGACCGAGTCACTCTCATCATTGCCGAGTCGTCTAATGGTAGGACACCGGCCTTTGGAGCCGTTTGTGGAGGTTCGAATCCTCCCCCGGCAGCAATAATGTAGTAAGTTTCAATCGTAAATTATTTCTATTAAATACAACATTGGCACGAATAAAAGCAAGTGAATTAAATCTGAAAGAACGATTAGTGCACGTAGGCAGAACCGCAAAAGTCGTAAAAGGCGGAAAAAGGTTTGGCTTCAGTGCAATCGTCGTTGTCGGAGATGGTAACGGCTACATCGGCGTTGGCTTGGGAAAAGCACGCGAAGTAAGTCTTGCAATTTCCAAAGGTACCGAAGATGCTCGGAAAAATATTGTGAAAGTCAGCGTTCTGAAAGGGACGGTTCCTCATATTTCCATCGGTAAATATGGTGCTGCGTCAGTAATGTTAAAACCGGCTTCTCCCGGAACCGGACTGATTGCTGGTGGCGGAGTACGTGCAGTGTTAGAATCTGCAGGAATTCATGACATTTTAACAAAATCACACGGCTCACAGAACCCGCATAATATTGTAAAAGCAACTTTGCGCGCTTTACAAACGTGTAACGACCCATTGTCGGTTGCGCGAAGAAGAGGAATGAGTTTACAGGAATTATTTGCCGGTGGACCGCTAACTTCTTCCGATGTTCAATCGCCGAAACTTGAGATATCCTCGAATTAATTTTTAAGGAATGATGATGGACAAAAAATTAAAAATTACCCAAACTCGCAGTATTGCAGACACACTTTTAAACCATAAACGCACTATCAAGGCACTTGGTTTGGGAAGGCCTCATTATTCTGTGGTAAAAAATGACACGCCACAAATACGTGGAATGATTCGTAAAGTGGTTCACCTCGTCAAAGTTGAAGAAATCTGAAATTCGTAATTTCGAAAATACTATGGCAATTACACTAAGCAATTTACATCCGGCAGAAGGAGCAGTTCGCAAACGAAAACGAATCGGACGCGGGCAGGGTTCAGGTCATGGCGGAACGTCAACTCGCGGGCATAAAGGTCAACATTCTCGTACCGGAGCAAAGCACAAGGCGTGGTTCGAAGGCGGCCAGATGCCATTGATTCGTCGTGTTCCGAAATTTGGATTTCACAGTCCATTCAGAGTAGAATTTCAAACTCTCAATGTACATAGATTGAACGAACTTGCAGTTCAGGCAAAATTTTCTGATGGAAATGTTACCCCTGAAGTGCTTTTTGCTATCGGAGCAATTTCGAAACGAAATGTACCGGTGAAAATTTTAGGTGATGGTGATTTGCAAAAAAAGCTTTCAGTATCCGCACACGCATTTAGCGAGAAAGCCAAAGAAAAAATAACTGCAGCAGGCGGCGCTGTTATTGAAATGAAAGCAACCTCGCATTAATGGCTACACGTCTTACAGATAGTTTTCGCAATATTTTCAAGATTCAGGAATTACGGGATAGAATCCTGTACACGCTTGGACTCCTTTTTATTGTTAGAATCGGCGCTCACGTCACTCTCCCGGGCGTTGACACAGCGATATTAGAGCAGGCAGTAGCCAAGAGTAGCACGTCAGATACTTTATTCGGACTTTATGATTTATTTGTTGGTGGTGCATTTTCTAACGCAGCAATTTTTGCGCTTGGTATTATGCCTTACATCAGTTCCTCAATAGTCATTCAATTACTCGGCGCTGTATTTCCTTACTTCCAGAAACTTTCGAAAGAAGGAGGAGAGGAAGGCAGAAATAAGCTGACGCAATATACTCGCTACGGAACTGTTCTCGTTTCAATTTTACAAGGGTGGGGCGTAAGTCAATATCTTCTCAGTTTGAATGCTGATGGGCTTTCGATTGTAGCAAGTGGAATGAATCATTTTACGTTTACGGTAAGCACGATTATCGTTTTGAGCGCTGCAACAATTTATATGATGTGGCTTGGAGAACGAATAACTGAGCGTGGGATAGGGAACGGTATTTCATTGATTATTTTTGTAGGAATCATTGCTCGTTTCCCGCATTCAATTTGGGAAGAATTTCTTCTCGT
>JAGXRH010000119.1 GCA_018335975.1 Ignavibacteriales bacterium | reverse complement strand
TACTTCCGGCAGCGTCAATGGCAGCTGTCGTTACCGATACTCTCGATGTGCGTCTGTTTTCTGCGCCAACCCAGATACCGCCAAGATAGAGATGTTCGATGCGAGACCCTTTCGGATATTCGCACGAAGGTTGTCTATCATTCCAATACACAAAACTATGACCGAGTGTACCATAATTCGTTATGGTGAGTCCGATATTTCCAATGTTAGTGTATTTTCTATCCTGGTCAACGAACGGCATGGTGGTGGAATTATTTTTCCGTAACGAAAAAGTGCGCTGAGCAAAACTCTTTTCGAAGACCAAAGAAAAAAAGAGAATGAAAGAAAGTGTATAGAAATATTTCATCAAGTATTGAGCTGGCGGTCGGACTTGAACCGACGACCTGCGGTTTACGAAACCGCTGCTCCACCACTGAGCTACGCCAGCATTACGAATATTGTGCTTTAGTAAATTATTATGACTTCGTTACGAAGTCAATGAGGAAGATTAACTTCTATTGGTGATTCGCGCGAACTCTCTTTATTACATTCGTGCGTATAGCGGTCAAATAAAAATTTCTCTATACCGGCGCGGTCATCTTCATCGGGAACGACTGCAAAATGAAATGCGCAAACGGATTTCGATATTTTTGTTTTTATACACTCATTTGGTTCACTGATAGAGAGGTGCTTACTCAGACTTTCTTTCAGATTATTTGCCTGACCGATATAGATGGTTTTCCATTTTGCACTGACAAGTTTTACCCAAAGAATATACAGACCTCCGGACGTTGGAACGTATTTTTCTATCTCGGTGCTGCGGAGAAAGAGCAGATTTGACCATTCTACATTTATTTTACTCATTCAGGACCCAACACTTTGTGTAAATAGCATATTTTAATTTCAATAAACCGGAACGTGATAACATTCAACTTACCGAAAAAGGTTTGGTGAGTAATGCGGGAATTGTTTCCTGCGCTAATTCTGCTGAAGCGTTCGCCATCCAATCGCGGTCGCTTAAAACGGTTCGTTGCGTCCATGGACTTGCGGCTGTTTCGTAAGCAACTTCGTTCGGCAACATTTCAATCGTTTCCCATGGACAATACTTCACGCATAATTTGCAGCCGATGCAGATGTCTAAATCTATTTCAACAAGTTTTTTGTGTTGGTCATATTCGGGACCGGCAACGACTAAAATGCAATCCACCGGGCAAAACTCCACACAGACTTCACAACCCGTACAACCTTCCTGATTGACAACAGCAAGTTCTTTAGGTTTTTTTTTTGCTTTTGGTGCGGGTGGTTTTGTTGCGACAGGCGCAGACGTTGCAACCGTTTCTTCTGCCATAAATTTTCTTTCTTAAAAAATGCGGCGAAAAGTTACAAAAATACGTTTGAGTAACAAAGAATTATCACCCAAAATCATTTTCCTAAAAAATCTGTGAACCCATTTCGCTTGGATAATGCAGAATAATAGTTTTCTATTTTTCGAACATAATTCAAAGTTTCATCGTGTCGCCACTGCTGAACTTTGGGCGCAATTGTCTCTATATTATTCCAGTAACGATGGTCGAGGTTTTCTTTTTGGGCAACTTGCTGGGCTTTCGTTATGGTAAATTTTCCCGCATTATAACTTCCAAAAATAAATTTTAATCGCTCATCGGTTGTCTCGTGTTCGCTCCATGCTTTCCAAAGTTGTCTGTCGTAAAGAATACCTGCGGCGATATTCCATTGCGGGTCATTGACATTTTGCAATTCCGGAAGTGAACTCTGAATATCTTTGAATGTGGAGGGCATCAATTGCATAATACCGATTGCCCCTACCCAACTTCTTGCATCGGGCATTAATCCGCTTTCTGCTAATCCTTGCGCCTTGAAAACTTTCCAATCGAAACCAATACCGAAAAAACGTTTGGAGTATTTTCGGAAATAATCATCATAACGATTTTCTTTTTTGTTTTGCGAGAAAGAAATCTCCGAAACAAAAAACAGAAGAAAGAAAAAAGAAAAAACGGTTTTCAATTCAACGACCCTCCGATGATGATTGCGATGGAAATAAAAATTGCGGCAACAAAAATTGCAACGGCAATATTTCCATGCTTCAATTCCTCAGGAAAATTCACCTGCGGTGTAAGTATATCAAAAAGCCGATACGAGATATACATCAGTACAACGCCTAAAACAGCGTATAAAAAATTAAGTCCGATTATCGTCCATTCCATAAATATGATTGAGTAGTATGATTAATAATATTGTTAAAAAAAATCTGTTATCTGTTCTCCATTGAACATTCTTTATTCATTATTCTCATTGGATATTGAATTTTATTTGTCATTTGTCGAAATATTTAAGTTGCTTCCATAATTATTTAAAAAATTAAATAACGATATGCGTTTCAATTTCTTTGAGAACATCGCTTAAACTTGGCGCAATGCTTTCAACAACGTTACCATTCGCGAGATGTTTGTGATGAGGAAAAGTTTTCAACGAGGGGAAATGGGGAGTATTATCATAACGAAAAATGAGTTGCTTATCTTTGAAATAATGAAATGCGTACGAATACTTCTTCGGCGGTGCAACACTTGTCGTAAGATACTCCCGGAAACTCAAAATTGAGTTATCGAAAAAAACGATTCTCGCTTTGAAAAAACCTTCGTACGGCGTGCGTGCATCTTCGACTGTTTCTACCGATGCAATAAACGCGGACGCTGAAAGTATGTGTTGAAGTTGCGCAAAATATTCATTTATAAACACACTTCCACTTCCTCCAGATTTTCAACTTGTTCTTTGATACTCAAATACATTTGATATTCTCCCGCCCAATCAATCGTATCATCGGAGTCGTCTGTGGTTCCGGCTTGGTATTGACGAAAAAAATCTTTTGACGACGTATTATATTTTTTTTCAAAGAAAGAAAGTTGTTCGAGTGTTTTTTCCAACGAGCGTTTCAACACACTTTGCTCACGGTGCAATGCGTGATGGAGAAGCGTATTGACATTCTCTTTTTTTTGCGCCGTTGATGATGAAATAGATATTTGTGTCATAGTTTTGTAAGAAAATTTTCGGTGTGAATATACCAAATTGTTTGTTTCGGTATTTGATACG
>JAGXRH010000118.1 GCA_018335975.1 Ignavibacteriales bacterium | reverse complement strand
GGACGAGGACATTACCTGCCGACCCGGGAACATACACACTCACCGTTGTCAGCAGCAGCGATTACGATGAGACAGACTTCGGAAACTTCGGCGGTAAAACAAAATTCAGAACGTTTAAAGCCGACACGTCGCTCAATGTTTCTGCCAAGACGCGGAAAGCAAAAAAACTTGCCTACAAAGCAGGCGCGCTTGTTGCACAACCGAATTTAGGAACCGCCGTAGAAAACATTTTCAAAAAACTTGGCAAAGTTGGCGCAACACTTCTTGGAGTGAAACAAACAGACAAGGACTCTGCGAAGAAATACGCGTGGGTCTTCGCAAATAAATCGGCTCTTCTTGCGGGGTTGTATTCTTCTCCTGCAGATTCTCCCGCCTATCCGTTCGATTCACTTCGTATTCCTTTGAAGAAATCGAAAAAATTAGCGAAAGCGATAAAGCCTGCTCGAAAATCATTTAACAACATCGGTATTGAGCAAGGTATTGCATTCAATCTTGCGCTTATTGCAAGCAGAGATACCGTTGGCGTTACTCCGAAAAAATTCGGGTTACTGCTTTTAGATACAGCGATTACTTTTGCGGGAAGGCAAATGGAAGGACAATCGTTGAACTCAGTCGGAAGATATCTTGATTCCGCGATGACATATTACAACGCATTGGGAATCAATAATGCTTCGGGTTATCAGGACTTGCGAAACTTTATCGGCGTATTGAAAGAAATCAACAACCGGTTTAATGTATCAATGGCGCTTTCAAACTATGAAGTTGATTCCGCGGGTATTGCAGCGGGAACAGGGCAACCCGGCGGAAAGAAAAATCCCTATGCTGTAACATTGAAGGGAGAAAAAGTGGTATCGCAAGTTGGCATAGTGCGTGAATTACCGAATGCAAAATCGGAGGTATTCTTCCCGTATGCCGATAACGCAAACGTTCCTGAAGAATTTTCGTTGTATCAGAATTATCCGAATCCCTTTAATCCTACGACAACATTGTCATTTGTCATTGGTAATGCGTCATTAGTAACTATGAAAATTTACAATGTGCTGGGACAAGAAGTTGCAACGCTTCTGAACAAAGAAGAATTTGAAGATGGAATGCACGAAATAGAATTCAACGCGGCAAACTTATCGAGCGGCGTGTATTTCTATCGCGTTACCGGAACTACACTCGATGAAGGAAATCATTTTACTTCCGTGAAGAAGATGATGTTGTTGAAGTAAAATTTCAAATTAACGAAACAGATTAAAGGTCGGGAAAATTTCTTTTCTCGACCTTTTTGTTTTTTCTCCGTTTTGCTTTAACTTGTGCCAAGTTTTTTGCAAATAGTAATTTGTAATTAGTCAGTAGTTGCAACAGGATTACATAAGTTAAAAAAATTACTAATTACCAATTACAAATTACGTTCCAAGAAATTTTACAAATAACAATTTTACATACGTTTTTGAAAGGCAAATTATATGACAACAATTATTGACATTTGGGCAAGAGAAATTCTCGACTCACGCGGATTTCCAACAGTGGAAGCAGAAGTCGTTTTGGAGTGCGGCGTTCACGGACGAGCGGGGGTTCCGAGCGGCGCATCAACGGGAGAACACGAAGCGGTTGAACTTCGCGACGGAGAAAAAAATCGTTTCAATGGTAAAGGAACATTGAAAGCGGTAGAAAACGTGAACACGAAAATCGCCGAAGAACTTATTGGCTTCGATGCGCTCGACCAAGTCGGCATTGATAAATATATGCTCGAAATAGATGGAACGCCGAACAAAGCAAAATTGGGAGCGAATGCAATTCTTGCTGTTTCGCTTGCGTGCGCAAAAGCATCGGCAAGCGCTTTGGAAATTCCGCTCTATCGTTACATCGGTGGAACGAATGCAAAAATTCTTCCCACACCGATGATGAATGTTATCAACGGAGGAAAACACGCTGACAACAACGTGGACTTTCAAGAGTTTATGATTGTTCCCGCGAATGCGCCAACATTTGCAGAAGCGTTGCGAATGGGAGCGGAAGTTTTTCATTCTTTAAAATCAGTTTTGAAATCGAAAGGACTCAATACCGCAGTCGGTGATGAAGGGGGTTACGCGCCAAGTTTGAAATCGAATGAAGAAGCGATTGAAGTAATTTTGGAAGCGATAACGAAAGCGAATTATAAACCCGGCAAAGATGTGTTCATTGCGCTCGACCCCGCCGCAAGTGAAATGTTTGAGAAGGGAAAATATCTTTTCTACAAATCCACGAAAGAGAAATACACGAGCGAGCAAATGATAAAGCACTGGGCGAGTTGGGTAAAAAAATATCCGATTATTTCGATTGAAGATGGAATGTCGGAAAATGATTGGGATGGTTGGCAAATGCTCACGGAAGAACTCGGCGAAAAAATTCAACTTGTCGGCGATGATATTTTTGTAACCAATCCGGAAATTTTTTCACGCGGCATCGAAAAGGGAATCGGCAATTCCATTCTCATCAAACTCAATCAAATAGGAACGCTCACAGAAACATTAGATTGTATTGAAATGGGAAAACGCGCCGGCTACACAACGATTGTCAGTCATCGCAGCGGCGAAACGGAAGACGCAACGATTGCTGATGTTGTTGTTGCAACCAATGCCGGACAAATCAAAACCGGTTCCGCAAGCCGTACCGATAGAATTGCAAAATACAATCAACTTCTCCGCATCGAAGAAGAATTGGATACGAACGGAATGTTTGCGGGGCTTTCTGCATTTAAGAAAAAGAAATAATGATTTTATTAACTGCCGATTTACACGGAAATAACACGGATTTAAATCCGCGTCCAATCTGTGTAAATCCGTGGTTAAATTTTCTTTCAATGAAAATTTCCATCACCGTAAAACCAAACGCGAAAACGAACGAAGTAATACAACAAGACGATGGAACTTTTCTCGTAAAAGTAAATGCACCGCCGCACGATGGAAAAGCCAATGAAAAAGTGATTGAACTTCTTGCAAAACATTTTTCAACAGCGAAAAGAAATGTGAATATTATTTCCGGAATGACGAGTAAGAAGAAGATTGTGGAAATTGAGAAATGAAAACGACAGACGAAATAAAGAATATATTATTCAATCAAAAAGAAACTCTGAACAGGCGTTACAATGTAAAGAACATTGGAATCTTCGGTTCGTATGCTCGCGGCGAACAAACGCCTTCAAGCGATGTTGATATTCTTATTGAGCTGGAAAAGCCGATTGGGCTTGCTTTCGTTGAACTTGCAAATTATTTAGAACTTCTCCTTGAACAAAAAGTTGACGTTGTTTCTCGTGGCGCAATTAAACCAAGAATGTGGGAATATGTTGCCGACGATTTGATGTATGTCTAAGCGGGAAACAAAATTATTTCTCGAAGATATTCTTGATTGTGTTCGCAAGATAGAATCGTACACCAATAAACTTTCATTCGACGACTTTACAACATTTGCAATGGTAGTTGATGCAGTTGTGCGAAATTTAGAAATTATCGGAGAAGCATCAAAAAATATTCCGAAAGAAATTCAAAATCAATCAACAGAAATTCCTTGGCAAAATATTATCGGATTACGTAACAGAATAATTCACGAG
>JAGXRH010000117.1 GCA_018335975.1 Ignavibacteriales bacterium | reverse complement strand
GGATTTATTGCGTTATCGTGGATTGGCGTTGCGGCGGTGTATTATGCCATGAGTCTGCTTCTGCAAAACGAAAAATACCGGTGGATGGCTCTGCTCACCCTCGCGCTCACGGTGTTATACGTTTTCATCATCGGTATCGCCCTTCTCGAACCGACCTACCGTATTATTTCCTTTCTCGGATTAGGTTTTGCGCTTGTCGTTATATCGTTGTTGTATACGAAAAAACGATTGAAGAAGTAGAAAGCAATTTTTACGGTGTAGAAACACGCCTACAGACGTAAAATGGACATGTGCGGAAGTGATTTGCGCTTGTGCGGACGACATCTGAACATGTGCAGAAATGATTTGCACTTGTGCGGAAGGAATCTGAACATGTGCAGAAGTAATTTGCACTTGTGCGGATGGCGTCTGAACATGTGCGGAAATGATTTGCACTTGTGCGGACGGCATCTGAACATGTGCAGAAATGATTTGCACTTGTGCGGATGGAATCTGAAAATGTGTGGAAGTAATTTGCACTTGTGCGGATGGCGTCTGAACATGTGCAAAAGTAATTTGCACTTGTGCGGACGACATCTGAACATGTGCGGAAATGATTTGCACTTGTGCGGACGACATCTGAACATGTGCAGAAGTGATTTGCACTTGTGCAGATGGTGTCTGAACATGTGCGGAAGTGATTTGCACTTGTGCGGATGGCATCTGAACTTGTGCGGAAATGATTTGCACACTTGCAGAAGTGAGTTGGAACTGTGAAAATTGCGAAAAAACAAGGTTTTCTATAATTTATCCACTTCGACGGCTCAAAAGGAACTTTTTTCTGACAATTAAGCAAAAGGAGAAGAAAATCTGTCAATTTGGCTGGAAAATGGTTGGCACGGGACTTGCTTTTTACAGTTTTGAAAAAACTTACCACCTCGCTTGACATTCAATAAAATTTTTGTAATTTCACGCCAGAAAATTTTACAGTAAACAGTTAGCGTATTTTATTGAGTGCGCGACTGTGACCTGATGGAAGGATAAAAAGTAACATTGCTTACTTTTTATTGCCGCCCTACCAAGCCACACCTCGAAGCACAGCAATTTAATACGCTGACAAAAAAGTTATCTCCAAACGAACATAAAAGAAAACTACTTTATGAAAAAACTATTTCTACTTTTAACATTCTTCATTACACATTACACATTCCTCATTGCTCAACAATACGGATGGGTGAAGATTGCAACTTTAGGAAACCAAACTACTGGTTTATCTACTGTTGAATTCATTGATACATTGCATGGATGGACAGGAAATGTATTTGGTCATATAGCAAAGACTTCTGACGGCGGGTTCAATTGGAATTTATCGAATGAAGTTGGATTTGTCCCCAAGTCTATTTCTATGTTCGATACGTTAATTGGTTGGGCAGTAGGAAATCAAAGTTTTTCTGACGGAAGAATATATAAAACGACAAACGGCGGCGATTTATGGTTTATACAATATGAGTCGGATTATCATCAAATTTTTGGAACATATACCCGTAACCGATTAAGAAATATTACATCTGTAAGTTTTGATACTGGTAAAACAGTTGAAACCACAAACGGCGGCACAAATTGGAACGAGCATATAATTGCCGACAGCATTACATATTTAGGAAAGATACAATTTCTCGATTCATTGCACGGATGGATAGTTGGTTGGACAAATAATTTTCCTGCAATTTTACGAACGCGTGATGGCGGAATTTCGTGGGATATTTTACCGACACCAACTGGCTTTGGAACAATTTCTTTCATTGACACTTTAAATGGATGGGCGACAAGACCTCAAGCAACCTTTTCATATCGAACTTTTGATGGCGGAGCATCATGGCAACGCTTAGGGAGAATAGATACTGCAGATGCCCAATTTGATGCCGAAGCGTTATCATTCGTAGATAGTTTAAATGGCTGGGCTTTTGGAAATATGTATTTTCAACATGCAGATGTGGGAGCAATTTTTCATACCTCTGACGGTGGCGTCTCGTGGAAACTTGAATATTGGAGTTACAGTCCTTCTGGTTTTGGTGGTGGACAAATGTTAAATAAACATACCGGTTGGGCTGTCGGAGGAGGAGGAAGTGTGCTTGCGTATAAATCGCTCACCAGTGTTGTTGAACAACTTCCGGAAATTCCGAAAACATTTTCACTGCGGCAGAATTATCCTAATCCGTTTAACGCGCAAACGAATATTGAATACGAACTGAAACAATCTTCAAATGTTACACTGACCATATTTGATATGAAAGGAAAACAAGTTTTACAACTTATCAACTCCGAACAAAATACTGGGGTGTATCGCGTTCGCTTTGATGGCACTGCTCTTGCGAGCGGGACATATTTTTATACATTACAAACCAATTCATTTTCAGATACGAAACAAATGATTCTCATTAAATAAACAGAAAGGTAAACCATTATGCTTAAAACTATCTTTAATCAAAAAGATTTAAAAAATAATTCACCGTTAGCGAAGTTTCTTATGAAGATTGCTTCGCTAACGCTCGCAATGACAATTTTTGTTGCGCTCAGTTTTTCTCAAGGAACTCCGTTCGAGATGATGCCACAGCAACATTCGGGAGAAAATCTTGGTTGGGAGCGGTACCCAATTGAAGGATTTTCCTGGCCCCAAAGTGTAAAATCAGGTGAGACAGTTACGTTTTATGTAAGTGTACGCGATTCAAGTTTGTACCGTGTGAAAATTTATCGTGTGCCAAATGTAAGCGCCGATACTTCCATCATTTGGCAAACAAGCAATCTGCAAGGACATTTCTATCCGTTACGGAATAAAAATCTTCAGCCGATAACGTCGGGCGATACTTCCCATCCCGTTGATTTTAAGGTTGGTTGTTTGGGATATTGGAATTCCGCCTTTACCGTAACAACGACAAATTATAGAAGCGGTTGGTATGTAGCGAGGTTGACACGAATAGCATCGGAAGATTCTGCATATTATGTTCATTTTGTCGTACGTGCCTCAAATCCCGGTTCAACATCAAAAATATTATTGAAGGTTGAGTTTAATACTTGGCAGGCGTATAATTACTGGGGCGGCGGGTCAATGTATTCTTGGAATCTGGATACGTCGTTAACTTCTTTAACCTCAACGGATACGATAGCGATGGATAGACCGTTGCAGTATGATTTCAGTCAAGTAGGAGGGTTTGAATTTATTAAAATGCTGGAAGACAGCGGTTACACGATGGAGTATTGTAACAATATTGATCTTGATAAGAATAGTGTATTGTATCCAGGTTTAGGAATAGATTTACTAAACAAATATAATATGCTTGTTCTCTGGTATCACGATGAATATTGGGCGCACGATGAACGAGTCAACATTCAAAAATTTAAGGGAGACGGTCCAAACGGTGGAAGTGGTTTACACGGTAATATAGCGCGTTTTGCCGCTAACACTTGTTATTGGAGAATATGGTGGGTAACCAATGATAATGGAGTAACTGACTACCGTAAGTATAAATGTAATAAAGATTTTACGTATGGCAGACCACGTCCTGAAGATTCGGCGGATTATTGGTGGTCTCAAGGCTTAAATGAGCAATTCCGATTAGGTCCTGAAGGGAGTTTTTTAGGTTCGCAATTTTCTGGATTAGTCAGGGGTGAATGGGGGGACTCGATATATAATCCGAATCATTGGATTTTTCATAATACTGGATTAGACTCTGGTTCAGTGGTTGGTAACAGAACAATTTGGGGAGAAATTGATTATGCAGCAGGTTATCGTGCTACAGACAAATACGGATATGTAGTCAATGGTGAACTTGAGATACTTGCGCAACGATATTTTCCTGATAGTTTTGCTACGTATAATCACTCTACTCAAATGGTATATTATGAAGATACAGCAAGCAACGCAAGAGTTTTTTCTCATGGTTCATTTGGCTGGGAAAATGCGCTTAAATCAGATAATGATGCAACCGATAGGCAACGAATGATAACTATTTCTAAAAATATCTTTGACCACTTCGCAGGGAAAAAATATCTTGGTAATGTGTACACAAGATTTGAAAATGCACTAAAGTGGAAAACACCTATTGAACTTGATGGTAATGTAACGATTTTACAAAATAAATATCTTAGAATAGATACAACTACCATCACCATTGATAGCAATACGCATTGTTTTATTGACGGTAAAATGGAAATAAATGGCAATGTAATTATTGACGGTAAAGATAACTTGAGCAGTCTCAACGTCAACCCCACAGGACAACTTATACTCAAAGCAAACTCTACACTCACGATAAACAATCCAACAACGTTTGTAATGGAAGCCGGAGGAGATGTGGTATTTGAAGCAAACGCAAAACTTATTCTCAATACAGCAGTATTAGAAAACGGCTCTACGCTTTCCGTTGATAGTTTAGGAACGCTCATTGTTAAACCCGGAGGAGAAATCGGTTTTGGTTCGGGAAGTAAAATTACTGTGTATAAAGGAAAACTGATTGCCAAAGGAGATGAATATAACCGAATTTCATTTTCCTCTACTACCACAACTCCCGGATATTGGAATGGAATTACCTTTAACGGCGGTGGTCCTGATACACTTACATATTGCGATATTAAATACGCAACAAATGGTTTAAGTTTTACCAACACGAGCGGCGTTTCACTTCTGCAATACGATACAATTGCACATTGTTCTCAAAACGGGTTGAATATTCAACACATCTCAACGGTGTATGTACCGGTAAGTATCGCACACTCGGGGATTCGTAACAACGGAGGGATTGGACTCAATGTAACTACTGCCCGTGTTTATCGCCTTGAACAAACGAGTATTGCAAACAACGGCAGCGACGGTATCTATCTCGGTTCTTCCAAAATGTATATGTGGGATTCACGGGTGAATAATAATTCCGGTTATGGGATTCGTATAAGCGGAAGCACGGCGTATGCGTGGTTACAACAAACCGGGAGTGTTACCAATTCCGGTCGCAACACCCTCAATCAAAATACCTTGGGAGAAATATTTGTTACCAACAGCGGCGGCGCATTTCTTGGCGAGCGCGTTACGTATGTCTATTGCGATTGCGGTGTTTCTAATAATAAAAACGGTATTGGCGGAAGTATTTTTTCTGAAGGATGTGATCCCGAGTGCGAAGTAATTGACATTACCGAAGACCACGGCGGATATAATAATGTGTATAATTCATACTCGTTTATCGGAAGATTGGTCAGAGATTCTTCTTCAGCAATAAAAGCGCAGATGAATTATTGGGGTTCGGGAAATTGTCCTCCCTCCTCCTCCGGGTTTATCGGCAGTGTTGATTATGCTTACTGCTTATCGAGCCCTGTAAATACACCTGCAAAATTCTTTACTTCAATTTCAGCAAATGATGGCAATGATGAAGCGACCAAAGGAAATGGAAACGGAAACGGAATTGCTACACTGACGGAAGAAGAAAAGTTGCGTGCGTGGATTAAACACTTACGAAAAACGATTGCTGAAAATCCCGATAACGCCATTGATGCTTTCCGGTTTCTCGAAGACCTTGTCGGCATTGGCGGCAATCATCAAAGGGAATTAGAAATCCCCTGGGAATTATTTATCGAGTTATTGGAATCTTCTTCATCGTCGTCCACGTTAAAGCCAATAGTAAAAGCATATCGTTTACAGGCAAAAATGGATGCAGAAAAGTTTGGGGATGCCATCGGTTTTGCAAATCAAATACTTTCTAAAAAGACGAATGATGCGCTATGGCTGCATTGTAACGTTCAGAAAGTAATTGCTTACACTGCATTGGGAGATAATACAAATGCGCAGGCAACCTATCAGGCGATGGAAAGCCGCGCACGAACGCTTGATGGAACAATGGTGGACAATTTGCACAAATTAGTCTTTGAAACACCATTAGGGAAAATGCAAACCGTAAACAATAGTAACACTCTTTCAAAACAGACCGGCACACAAACACCATCAGAAAAGCCGAAAGTATTTGCGCTCGAACAAAACTTCCCCAATCCCTTCAATCCGGTTACAGTTATTCGTTACCAGTTACCCGTGAATAGTGTTGTTCAATTGAAAATCTACGACGTTCTCGGGAAAGAAGTAACAACGTTAGTAAATGGTTATGAAGAAGCAGGATATAAGTCAGTAGAGTTCGATGCAAGTAAACTCTCCAGTGGAATCTATTTCTACAAAATGGTTGCAGGAAAATATGTTGCAACAAAAAAACTGGCGGTGATGAAGTAAAAGAGTACAAACGTTCCATCTTCTTAAACAAAAAGCGTTGTCGGTAAGGCAACGCTTTTTCATTTCCAAACTGAAATCCGTTTTACGCTCTCAACTTACTCTTTCTATACCCGTACAAGAAATACACAACCACACCGAGCAAAAGCCACAAGCCAAACCGCACCCACGTAATCCACGGAAGTCCGAGCATTAAATAAAAACACATTCCGATACCGAGGATTGGAACGAGCGGAACAAACGGCGTTCTAAATTTTCTGGGTCGGTCAGGGTCGGTTTTGCGGAGAATGAGAATTCCTACGCAGACAAGTACAAATGCGAATAATGTTCCGATGTTTGTGAGTTCAACCATTTCGTTGATGTTGGCAATGCCAGCAAATGCGGCAACGAGAACACCTGTCCAGATGGTGGTAATGTGCGGCGTTTTATATTTCGGATGCACTTCGGAAAACTTTTTCGGGAGAAGTCCATC
>JAGXRH010000116.1 GCA_018335975.1 Ignavibacteriales bacterium | reverse complement strand
AAGCCCCGCTGCCGTTGCATACGTTGGATGTTCGATTTCTTTTACGAGTCCGCCGGAAAATCCAAACGGCATTCCTAACTTGACTGGCATTGAAAACATTGTTTGCGCTAAATCCGAAGTTCCTTTAATCATCGCTCCACCGCCGGTAAGAACAATTCCCGCGGCAAGTTGTTTTGCAAATCCACTACGTTTGAGTTCATCGGCAACGAGTTCAAAAATTTCTTCCATTCGCGGTTGAATGATTCTGCAAATTGTTTCTTTGGAAATTTCTACCGGACTTCTTCCAGCAATTCCCGGAAGCACAATCGGTTCGTCTTCAATAATATTTTTGGAAAACGCATTCCCGTGTTCGCATTTTACTTTTTCCGCTTGCTCTTGTAGTAAGCCAAGTCCTTTTCGTAAATCTTGCGTTACATGATTTCCTGCGTACGGAATTGATGCTGTATGCCGCAACACGCCATCCTCAAACACAGCAACATCAGTTGTACCTCCGCCAATATCCACAAGCGCAACGCCGAGTTCTTTTTCTTCATCCACAAGCGTTGCATAACTCGATGCAAGTTGCTGCAACACAACATCGTGAACTTTTATTCCCGAACGTTGAACACATTTTTCAATATTTTTTATCGCGCCGATTGCGCTGGTAACAACGTGCACTGTCGCTTCAAGACGAATGCCATTCATTCCCACCGGGTCGTGAATTCCATCTTGTCCATCAATAATAAACTCTTGCGGAAACACGTGAAGAATTTTTCTATCCGGTGGAAGCGCAACTCGCCGCGTGTCATTCAATAACCGCAACACATCATTGCGTTTAATTTCTTGTTCGGGATTGTTGATTGCAATTACACCGCGGCTTTGAAAACTCTGCACGTGGTCGCCGGCAATTCCCGTAACGACAGAAGAAATTTTTACTCCCGCGCGTTCTTCCGCTTGGGTAATTGCGTTTTGAACCGATGCAGAGACTTTTTCAAGATTTTTTATTTCCCCTTTCGCAACACCATCGGAATTTACCTGACCAATGCCAAGAACATTTAATTCTCCGTTTGCATTTGGTGAAATAATGATAACGCATATTTTCGTTGTTCCAATATCAAGACCAACAAAAAGTGGCGGTTGAATTTGTTCTTTCTTTGCCATTAACTCCTCACTCCATTTCCGTACAAAATTCCATCATCGCTTTTCCACTTCACAATAATGCGTTCTTTAAATCTTGCATCAACGGAAAGTAAATATTGTACGCTTACGTTTCTCATTGTCGTTTTCCAAAACTCAGAAACTTTCCACAATTTTTCTTGCATTTCATTTTTGCCAAGAAGAATCGGGACTGCGCCATCGAGCGTGAATAAAACCACATCATTATTTGCATCCGTGTGTATTTCCGAAAGAGAATGAAGTACATCCTTGTGCAACGTGAAAACGAGATTTGCAACAGCCAGCGATGTTCGTAATTGCGGTGGAATATTTTCTGCACATTCCAACTTTCCGACAAACCGTTTGCAAGAAATTATCGGAACGTCAATCGGTTTTCGCTCATCAAGTTCTTGCAAAACAACGCCGTCGCTATCCACATACAATGTTTGAGGTTGAGTTTCGGATTTTGTCAACATCGCAACCGGTGTTCGCTCAATAATTTCCACAGAAAGTTTTGAAGGAAAATGTCGCGTAATTTTTGCCGAACGAATCCACGAATGTTTCAAAATGTTTTGTTGAATTGTTGCAGCATTGAACCCAAACAACAGTGAATCTTTTTGCAAATTGAGTTGAGCGAGAATTTCATCTGAATACAATTGCGAATTTCCGGAAACGGAAATTTTCTTTACATGAAGTGAGTTGCTCCACGTTACAGCAAAATAATGGGCGACACCAACGCCAACAAACAGCAAAACGCACAAAGCAACTTTGCCGAAGTTTTTCCACTTATCTTTGTCGATTTTAAATTTCACGAATACACTCCGACCAATTCTTCTTCTCGAAATCCCATCAACTTCACTTCTAATTCCAAATCAACATTGCATTTTTCTTTCACCGTTTTCTTTGCAAGTTTCATTAGTGAGAGTACATCATTCGCTTTTGCACCTCCCAAGTTCACAATAAAATTTGCATGTTTTTCAGAAATTGCAGCGTTACCGATTCGCATCCCTTTAATTCCACATTCCTCAATTAATTTTGCTGCGTATTGTGGTTTCGGATTTTTGAAAACACTTCCCGAGTTCGGTAAATCAAGCGGTTGTGTTGCGTTGCGTTTCTTCAACATTTCTTTTCGCATTACTATCATCTCTTCTTTATTTCCCATTGGAAATTGAAATCGCGCACCAACAACAACATCATCTTTTCTCAAACCGGAAGAACGATATTTAAATTGCGCTTCTTCTTTCGAAATCGTTTGAAATTGTTTTTCCCTAATCACTTCTACATCAAAAATAAAATCAGAAATTTCTCCACCGTGCGCTCCGGCATTCATTCGTATTGCGCCGCCGATTGTTCCGGGGATTCCAGCAAGCATTTCCACTCCTTTGAGTTCGCGCTGAATACAAAAATCTACAAAGCGATTTAACATCACTCCCGATTCAACAATCACAAAATTATCCTCCAAAGGCGGATGCTTCGCATTTTCGTAAGAAATAGTATTCATTCCGCTTTCAAGATTTATGACAACGCCGCGCAAACCATCATCGCTTATTAAAACATTACTTCCGTTTCCAAGAATTGTGAAAGAAATATTCTGTTCTTGCAAAAAAGAGAGCAACGCAAGCGAATCATTTTTATCATTCGGTTCTGCATACAAATCCGCCGGACCGCCAATACAAAACGATGTATGTTTACTCATCATTTCGTTCAAAGCAAGTTTTCCTTTGAAATTATTTTGCAGTTCATCTAATCGTAACATTACTTTTTATTTCTTTGTGTCTTGGTGACTTGGTGTTTAAACTTTTTTACCACCAAGACATCCCGCAAAAAAAGGGGATAAACTCCGACACCAAGTTTAAAATCATTTTTTGTTGTTCAACAAATTCAAAAACTCATTTCCATATCTGTAGATATCGCCCGCTCCCATTGTTACAACTAAATCATTTTCCTTCACAATCTTTTTCAAATACGACGGAATATTTTTTTTATCGGGAACGTAGTGAACGTATTTATGTCCGTATTGTTTCGCCGCGTTCACAATCAACTCGCCGGTAATTCCTTGAATCGGTTCTTCGCGCGCGGGATACACATCGGTAACAACCAACACATCCGCGAGCAAAAACGCTTTTCCAAATTCTTCATAAAAATCTCTTGTGCGCGAATACAAATGCGGCTGAAACACGCACACGATTCTTTTTTTTCTCCAACCGGATTTTGCGCCGGAAAGTGTTGCTCTACATTCCGTTGGATGATGCGCGTAATCATCGAACAAAATTATGCCATTCGCTTCGCCTTTCTTTTCCCAACGGCGATACACACCGGAAAATTTTTCTATTCCCGATTTTACTTTTGCAAACGGAATTCCTAATTCCAAACCAACAGCAATTGCCGCAAGCGCATTTTGCACATTATGTTTTCCCGGCGCTTGCATCGAAATTGTTCCGAGTTCGTTTCCTTCTTTTTCAACCGTGAACGTCGTCGTATTTTCTTTATGATGAACATCAATCGCTTGCAAATCTGCTTGCGGATTTAATCCGTACGAAATTATTTTTTTCTTTTTCAAATGAATCATCAAATCTTGCAGCGTCGGTTCATCCAAACACAACACGATGAATCCATAAAACGGAACTTTGTTTGCAAATTGGATGAACGCTTGTTTGATATCTTCCAAATCGCGATACGTGTCGAGATGGTCAACATCGAGCGTTGTGAGAACTGCAATCGTCGGCGTAATCGAAAGAAACGAACGGTCAAATTCATCAGCTTCCACAACGATAAATTCTCCTTTTCCCAAACGCGCATTTGTTCCGCCAAGTCCGTGCAATCTTCCTCCAACAATTACCGTTGGGTCAAGCCCGCCTTCGAGCAACACTAAACTCGTCATCGAAGTTGTCGTTGTTTTTCCATGTGTTCCGGCGATTCCGATTCCGTATTTCAAACGCATCACTTCGGCAAGCATTTCCGCGCGGCGAATAATGGGAATTTTTCTTCGCTGCGCTTCGAGAACTTCTTCGTTATCCATTGTTACTGCGGAAGAATACACAAGCGCATCAACATCATCCGCAATATTTTTTGCAGAATGTCCTTCAAAAATTATTGCGCCGAGTTGCTCCAAACGTTCCGTAACATCGCTCAACGATTTATCCGAACCGGAAATTTTGAAACCTTCGTTCAATAAAATTTCCGCGATGCCGCTCATTCCCGCGCCGCCGATTCCTACGAAGTGTATTTTTTTGATTGAACTAAACATAAATTTTTAATCGGTTGGAGGTTTGTGGTTAGTGGTTTGAGTTATTTATTTCCACAAACCGCAAACCTCTAACCTCAAATCCCAAACCATTTTATTTTCCTATCAACATTTTCAACGAAACGCCAAGCAACAACAATCCAAATATTTTTTTCAACATATCATTCGAAAGAGTAACTGCGAGTGAACTTCCGAAATACGCGCCGAAGAGATACCCAAGCGAAAGAAGTATTGCAACTTTCACATCAATGTTTCCCGATTTGTAATATTCCATCACAGCGAGAATTCCCACTGGAGGAAGAAGCATCGCGAGTGATGTTCCTTGCGCCATCTTTTGTGAAAACCCAAAAAGAAAAACGAGAATCGGAATTACAAATACACCGCCGCCAACGCCAACAATGCCGCTCGAAAACCCAACGAGAAGTCCCGTAATTAAAAATAAAATTGT
>JAGXRH010000115.1 GCA_018335975.1 Ignavibacteriales bacterium | reverse complement strand
TCACCCGTGGCGTTAAGTTATCGCGTTGAAACTGCGCATCGAGCGTGGAGATAAACCCTTCCACATCATTCCGCGGGGCGTTGAGTACAAGCCGATACGATACCCCTTTGTCGCGATGTTCTTTCTGAACTTCATAGCGATACCCGACCATTGGTTCGAACGTAAAAAACGGAGCGGGCTTCGACCAAACGCCGGCATATACTCCGTTCGAGGATGCATTCGTGATTCCCAGCGTTTGATTATCGGAAACAAGAAACGAAGAGACCAACAGTTGCGGTTGATAGTTCGTTGTAACAGCATACCGCAGAAAGGAAACCAACGATTGCTCGTCTTTTACCAGATGGCGTTTTGACCTGATGAGCGTTGAGTGAAAATCTTCCCGCATACCAAAGGTATAATGCTCTCCCGTTACGTCGAAATTGCCGAAAACATTCCAATGATACGTGGTGAATAATCGTTCCATACCGAAAGAAAACCTGCGCATTTTGTGGAGTGAATCAATCGCGGGAAACGTTGACGAGGAAAACCGTTCCTGTCCCTTCGCAAAACTCCAGCAGCATAAAATACAAACGAACACTCTGCGCATTGGCAATCACGAATCCTCTGGAGTTTAACCGTTTAATGTTTGTTGAAGTATTGCATACACTTCCTGTAATGGAAGATTTTTTTCGAGCGCAATACGTTTACATTCTTCAAATTCGGGGGAGAGTTTTTCTTTCCCTTCGAGTTGCACAACTTTTACTTTTACTTTTCCGAACGATGTTTCCACTACTCTCGCATCGCGGAAAACTTTTTTCCTTCCGACGTTTTGAATACGAACTCCGAGCGTTGTCGTTTCCCGGAAAATGATTTCTGCAATTTTCTGAATATCTTTTTCATTCGCCATTACGGAAAGCAAAATTCCCGGTCTCCCCTTTTTCATAATAATCGGAATGAGATAGGCATCGTGCGCTCCGTTTGCAAGAAGTTTTTCAATGACGTACGGATAGATTTCCGAATTCATATTGTCAATGTTTGTTTCGATTGTTACAACACTATCTTCGTCAAAATTTTCTGAAAATTCTCCAATTAAAATTCGCAACAAATTCGGCGTGTTCGGGATTTCTCTTTCTCCCGCTCCGTACCCAATCGCTTTTGTAATAATTTTTTCTTTCGATAACATTCCACTCGATAATGTTTTTACAATCGCCGCTCCCGTTGGTGTTGTCAGTTCAAACGGAATATCGGTGAGTTCTGTCGGATAATCTTTCAAAATTTCTACAACTGCGGGAACGGGAATCGGAAGTTTTCCGTGCGCCGCATTGACAAATCCTCCGCTTCCCAAACGGACGGGAGAAGAAAAACATTTTTCGATGCCGAATTTTTCCAAACAAATTGCCGTGCCGACAATATCCACAATTGCATCGAGCGCGCCGACTTCGTGAAAGTGAATTTTTTCAAGCGACGTGTTATGCACTTTTGCTTCCGCTTTTCCGAGTTCATAAAAAATTGCTTTCGCTTTCTCTTTGACATTTCCGGAAAGTTCGCTCGCATCAATGATTCGGAAAATATCCGCGAGATGACGATGATGATGTTCCTGCGGAACAAGCACATCAATTTTTACTGCGGAAATTCCACTGCGCTCAACGTGTTTTCCTTGCAGTTCAACGCCGCTCAGTTTCAGTTTACGAATTTCGTTTGCAAGTTCATCAAGCGGCAAACCGGCAGAAACAAACGCGCCAAGTGTCATATCGCCGCTGATGCCGGAAAATGTATCGAAGTAAAGAGTGTTCATAGTAATGCGAAGTTACATTTGCGTGAAGAATGTTGAAAAATGTGAGATGAATATAGAAATTTTAGATTGTAGTTTTTTGGTCGGTTCGTTAGTTCGTTTTCCAATTATCAAAAAACAAAAAGGCGACTTCATTTCTTGAAATCGCCTTACATTTTCTTTGCGTTACTCTGCGTTTTCCTTTGCGACCTTTGCATTTAATTTGCATTTCTTTTTAAACGCAAAGAGCGCAAAGTTATTTTAGAAAATCATTTAAATGCTGTTTAATTAAAGGGAGATTATCTTCAGTTTTATAAATTTTGAATCTCTTTATTTTCATTTCAGTAAACCACTGTTGCCAATATGTTTTTATCATATCTAATTCAGAAGGTTGGTTAGGAAACAAAGGGTTGATTTCTAGTACTAACACTTCGATGCTACCGAAGTCTTCATCTATCGGAATCAATCCGTGGTTTTCAGTAAGAAATTTTTTCCTCCATTTAGGGTTATTCCTAAATTGTCTTTCCATATAGGAAGTTTTAAATCCTTCAATCTCTCTTTGCTTTTCTATTTCAGAATTGAAATTCAAGTAACCATCAGTCAAAACAATAAGAACGTTTCGAATAGAATCATTTTGATTTTGTGTTTGCTGGAGCATGCCTTTCAGATCGTTCTTAAAAAAACTCCATATATCTGCCCCTACAAAATTTGAATTTTTGAGTGCAAACGAATAAAGTTCAGACAGTGCAGGAAAAAATATTAGTTTAAATTTTTCCAATGATGTTCTTCTCTTTACAGCGGATATATTATTCAACTGGATAGTAAGCGAACTTGAAATCCTATAAATAGCATTACTTATCACAGTGTCTGTATTTTGTGGCGCAACGATGATGTTGAATGAATTACGAGAGTTAACAAACAAATTTTTCTTTGCATCGCTTACAGCAAAATCAAACAAATAATTTATAATTGCTGTGTCTTTTGCGACTTGTCTTGGTTTTAGTACTCTATCTGACAAATCTAACAAAACCAGCAGATTGTACTGTGTTCGTTTTTCTACTATTTGTTCTTCTTGTTCCCCATCTTGTCCAGTTGTCGAAAACAAATAATAACCACCACCAATTATACACAATAAAATCAAAGTGAGAGGAATAATGAATGTTAAGTTATCTTTATTCATACTACTTTTAAACCCGCCTTTTGTAATACTTTGTGATACGTTCCAACGTTTGCTTGTTCTAACCTAGTTTTAGGAGGTTCCGGCAATTGCGAAATAAACTGAAACCAATCAGAACTATAATTGGCTAACTGTGTATAAAGTTTTGCTGGAGCTAGTACAACGTTATTTAAGAGATATGTGTCTCTATCTACTTCAGCAGCAATACGATTGATTTGTTTTTTCAGGTTTTCAATTTTCAACTCTTTTTCATCTCTTTTTTTCTCGAGTTCTTCAATTTCTTTTCTTCTCCTTCTAACCGCATAGTGAAATGGATTGTAATTTTTTAACTCTTGCATAACTCGGTTAAAAACCATACCAAGAATAACGTAGACGACAAATCCAGCAAATATGACTAAGTAAAAATTAACATCTCTCCAAATCATATCAAAATTCCATTGTTCATTAACTAAACCGACAATCTGTTTTGCTTCGTGTATGTTCTGTGTAATTTTGTAAGCAAATATTGCATCAATTACAAGCGTCAGCAATAATAAGAGGGTTAATTGAACATATTGTTTCATCTCAATTCGTTTATGTAACAAAAAAGCAAGAGCAATAAAAATGAATGGGGCAAATGTAATCAAAAACAACTGCCCAAGATTTTTCCTCGCTTTTGCAAATGTATTTGTGTAATAACTCTTTAAAAATGTCAGGGTTTCGACTCGATAAAAATGTCAGTATATCACAATATTGGGAATCATTCACTATAACGAAGATTTCCGATGAACACCATACTGACAATGACCCAGAAAGAACGCGACCGATTAACCATCCTTAACCAACTCAGCGAACGGAAAATCACCGTTGCCGAAGCAGCGCAGACCTTGCGAATCAGTGAGCGCCAGATGTATCGCATTGCTAAACGTTATCGCAGTGAAGGCGACCAAGGTGTATTACATCGTTCGCGCGGACGCCCTTCGCATCACGGCTATCCGGTCGCGTTGCATACGCGGGTGAAAGACCTGTATTGGCAGCAGTATCGCGACTACGGACCAACCTTGTTCAGTGAAATGCTGTGTGCGTATCATAGCATCCGTCTTGACCATGAAACCGTGCGCCGCTGGTTATCGCAAGCCGGCGGGATGACCGTGGGTCGCAAAAAACGTCCGCATCGTCGTCAGCGCCCTCGCCGTAGTGCAATCGGTGA
Organism: Ignavibacteriales bacterium; assembly: GCA_018335975.1. Classification (GTDB taxonomy): domain Bacteria; phylum Bacteroidota; class Ignavibacteria; order UBA10030; family F1-140-MAGs086; genus JAGXRH01. The sequence goes on along the minus strand of JAGXRH010000115.1, from coordinate 585 downwards.
ACTCGTGCAGTTCGATGGCAGTCCGCACGATTGGTTCGCGGGACGCGCTCCTGTGTGTTGTTTACTCCACGCCATTGATGATGCGTCGGGGCGGGTGTTCTTACGGTTCGTTCCGTCAGAAAATACTGCCGACACACTCAGAACACTCCGGCACTATTGTGAACGCTTTGGTATTCCCCGCACGCTCTATACGGATCACGGCACCGTGTTCTATGCGAAAAACACTTTGACCGATGTTGGTCGCGCGATGACAACACTCGGAGTCGAAATGCTCTTTGCCGGTTCGCCCCAAGCCAAAGGGCGAGTCGAACGAGGAAATAGAACGCATCAAGATCGACTCGTCAAAGCATTGAGCCGTGAAGGAATCTCGACCATCGCTGATGCCAATCGCTATCTGGATGAACACTATCTCGACGACCACAATCGCCGTTTTGCTCAGTGCGATGGACTTCCCGATGTGCATCGCAGCGCCAACGGATTTGATTTCCCTAATATTTTTTGTTTCCAAACAGAACGGGGTGTGCGCAATGACTACACGATTATGCTGGGGGGAAATTATGTCCAACTCCTTGATGACGATACCGC
>JAGXRH010000114.1 GCA_018335975.1 Ignavibacteriales bacterium | reverse complement strand
AAAAAGTTTTGTGTCAATATCATCCGTTGTGGTGTGAAATTGCGCTCCATTTGATAAAGCGATTTTCGTTGCCGCTCGCAACCCTTCAAAAGAAAATTCCGGTGTGATTTTTCGTGAAGTGAGATTATCGTAAAATCCATTGTTCAACCAAAACAATTTAAGATAGGTTGAAATTTTTTCGAGAAGTTTCGGGTCAATCCCATCCGCGTGATTCACAATGCTTTCCAGTAAATCCCGGATTTCAAGCGCGTTACGATGATGCTGGTCAATACCAATATCCCTTCCGGCAATTGCTGCCTGAGAGAGATAGTACGCAAATATTTTTTCCCGTAACGGCAAAATTTCAAAACCGTCAGCATAGAGTTGTACAACACGCGCAGCACCGACACGCTCAAGAATATATTTTCTATCCGGGTCGGTCTTTGCGGGAATTGCTTCTGCCTGTGGAGAAGGGTATGTTTCTGAGCGAGACATTTCTGAAATTATGTAGTAAAAAAATGTGGGGAGAAATTACAGAATAGTTTTGAATTGGTACTACTTGGAATTGAAAAATAATTTATAGAAATTAGGCGCAGATTTTTTTGGTTTGATTCTCTTTCTTATTTACGAAGAGCCAATAACAATATTATTCATTTTTTATCGGAGGAAGTATGTTTAAAGAATCAGTTATTGCGAAAACGTTTTGCTGTTTGGTAATTTTATTCATCACGCTCCAAGAATCGAACGCTGAACGTGAAACGTTACGAAAACATAAAAACGAGTATGTAAAGGAACGCAGTGCTTCTTTTTCTAACAAGAATTTTACCTCAATAAACGAGCCGCTTCGCTTTCCCTATCAAAACGAATCCAGCACGTACACCGAATCGCTTCCCATCGAAATGAGCAATGGAAATATTCTATTATTGTGGATGGAGGAAGAGCTATTCCGCGATACATTGAAAATGAGTATCAGCGCTGATACTGGAATCAATTGGAGTTCGCCTGTGGTCCTTTTAGACAAAGATACAATTATGAATCTTGCAGGTGTACGAACACAAACAGGACGCATCATTGTCATTTACCAAACCGATGAAAACTTGGAGATGATGTATTCTGACGATAATGCGAATACGTGGTCAACGCCAAGCGTAATCAATGCCGGATACTCTCTCTATGCTTCCGCAATTTCTCAAACGACGGATGGAAAATTGTGGTTGTGTTATCGTAGCGGTACAGGTTACAAATATAAAATTAGTACGGACAATGGGAGTACGTGGAGTGCGCAACAATCGCTGAATTTTACAGGCACGTATTGCACAATTGTTTCGGGAAATGGTACCAATTTACTTGCTCTTTATTATATCAACTCGATATATCAACGTAAAAGCACAGATGGCGGCGCAACTTGGTCTTCTGCAACAATTATCATTCAAGATTCACTTGTCGAACAACGTCCTCGTATTTTGCGACAAACGGATGGAAAACTTTGGATAATTTATGAGGTAGTTAAAAACATTCCGCATACTACCAGTTCGCAAACGGATATTTATTATTCAACAAGTACTAATGGAGGAACGACCTGGAATTCTGCTCAGGAATTTACTCAGTTCATCGGCAATGACCATTCACACAATGCAACACTCGTAAATAATTTTCCGTTTGTTTCATTTTCTTCTCAACGCTGGTTGGCTCAACTATCGTATTTGACTCAACCCAAAATTTGGTATGGGTTTATTGGGCAAACAAGGGATAGTTTGCCGCCACCGTTTTTTATAGACTATGATTATTCTACCATTTACTATAACCAGCCGTTCAATATTACGACCTTAGTTGCAGACGATAACGGAATTGCGTCTGTTTCCATTGAGTTCGTTCTTGATAGCGCTCATTTCGGACCGACACCAATGTTCGATGATGGGCAACACGGCGATGGCGAACCGAATGATAATATATGGGGTATAACGTTAGGTCCGTTTTTGATGGGACGATTCACTTCTTCATTTACGGTAACAGATATTGATTCACAACAACTTTCTCTTGTTGGTCCCTTGCTCAATTTTGGTACAAACGATGGAATAATATTTCATATAAATAATCTGATTCTTCCGATGGATGATAAAGGAGTATTAGCCGATGTTTCAGTGGGAGGTGTTGAGGGAGGGCACTATCAAACTGTTGGGTTCGGTTTCCTCTTCTCAGGAGGATTTATGTTAAGCGGAAGGTCAAATGATTCGCTCTGGTCAAATGGTGTGGCATCTGCTTCAAGAATACAAGATTATGTACCTGGGAGGGTAAGTGCAGTTGGTAATGATTTACCCGGAATTTATTTACTTGATAAAAATGATTCAGCATTTGGAGCGGCATGGCAAAGATGGAAAAATGCCGTTCAACTCGGCGCAGATTTTTATGATGGAAATGGTGATAGCAATTATAACCCGATTGATTTGAACGGCAACGGACAATGGGATGAAAACGAAGATGCGCCCGATTTACTCGGAGATAAAACCGCTTGGTGTGTTTTCAATGATGGAGTTCCTGACACAAGTCGCAGGTGGAGTACGGTGCAACCGCAAGGAATTGACATTCAGCAGTCACTATTTGGTTATCGTTCAACGAATGAAATAGGAAATATTTTATTTATCCGTTATCGTATTATCAATCGCGGAACTATTGCTTCGCAAGATTCCACGTATTTCGGTGTTTGGGCAGATGCAGATCTCGGCGGGTCGGAAGGATATACTGATGATTTGGTTGGAAGCGATACAACACGGAATGCTGGTTATACTTGGAATGATGGACCAGACCCACTATTTGGTGTGGAGGCGCCGACATACTTTGTACCGATTATTCAGGGTCCTGTCGTGTATCTTCCCGGCGAAACATTTATTGATGCTAATGGAAACGGAGAGTATGATGATGGTGAAATTGCGCTCGATACAGCCAAAAATATTCGAGGTCAATTTTTAGGAGTTCGGAATTATCCGGGAGCAAAAAATCTTGTAATGTCTTCTTTTGTGAATTATGTTAGCTCCGATCCAGTACGAGGGGATCCTGCAACATATATCGCGGGTAGAAATTATTTATTGGGAAAGTTGCCAAGTGGGGAACTATTAGGTCCGTGCTTTGATCCTTATGGAACATCAATGGGAATTCCTTGTGCGCAAATAGATTCTACAAGTTGGTACTCTGGAAATCCTGTTATTGCTCCTGGAAAAGGATGGATAAATGATGTTCACGGAGATGTGCGTCAAATGGTCAATGTTGGTCCGTTCACTTTAAAACAAAATCAACCGGTAGATATTATCGTCGCGTATATTGTCGGCAGAGGAACTGATGCGAGGAATAGTGTTGCTGTCGCTCGTTCGATTACCGATGTCGCAAAATCAATTTACAATGATAACTTTCCCTTCATAACAGGCGTAAAAGAAAATGGAGAAATTCCTCTGCGTTTTGCATTAAAACAAAATTATCCCAATCCATTCAATCCGGTTACCAATTTGAAATTTGAGATTTCTCATTTTCAATTTGTAACGCTAAAAATTTACGATGTTCTTGGACGTGAGATCACGGTACTTCTTAATAACGAAGCGATGGAAGCGGGCAAACACGAGATAGCGTTTGATGCGGGTAAACTTTCTTCGGGAATTTATTACTATCGTTTATCGGCAGGAAAATTTTCGGAAGTGAAAAAAATGGTGCTTGTGAAATAATGCCCTCATTTTGAT
>JAGXRH010000113.1 GCA_018335975.1 Ignavibacteriales bacterium | reverse complement strand
TGTGTATCGGCATTTTTGGAAAGGCAAGTGCAACGCCCGTCTTTTTTAGTCTGCTCATCACAAGCGACCAAACATCGTTTTTCTGTTTTGTCTGCTATAAACATAGTTTCTAATTTGTCATCGTTAGTGTTTAATTATCCGCAACTGCAACAAGCCGCCGTGCGTTAGTGGCAATGCTTGAGAAACTGCAACGATAGACTTTTATCGTATTTTTGACGGAAGCATTTTTTTACTTTCTCGTGTTCTTCAATTATTGCGTCTAAAATTTCAATAGTTCGTTTGTAATTTGTTTCATCGGCTTCTGTCCAATAAAGACCAGTATTTTCGATAATGCAATCAATCGTATTATCTCGGTCGATTTCTTCTGCCCAATATTTCGGTTTATTACCTTTGAAAATAGCATACTTATTATAATCGTAACTCAAATTCAATTCCTCAACAATCCAAGGCGAATCATTATAGATAACAATAATTACGGGAATAGCACAGCCACTAACCGGCGTTTGGTGCAATTGTTCTTTTTCGGTTTGTTGATCTTCTTTTTTCACGTTTTAATTTTTTAGTTAGTGGAAAATATTTCGTTCGCTGGCTTCACAACTGCGCCAAGCGACGGGCGTTAACAGTAACTTTACTCATCAGAACATTTAAGAACTCTGTTAAATTTACTATTACTATTTTTAGTTGGTAATTCATTTAGATAATGAATTAAAAATTTCGTTGTTGGATATTTATGATTTATAGGAAATCCGCTTTCTTCATCAATTTCTTTTGCGGTTTCCCAAAATAAATACTGTTTTAAACTATCAACAACACTGTGAGAATCACCTTCTCCCCAATAATCTTGACTCCAAACGTGAAGCTCTGGCAAAGTGTCAAAATAAGGACGAGTGTTGTTTGGTCTTTTTCTTTGCCTTTTACCATATTTAAGATATTCCCAAGACAAACAATTGTAATCTATTCCTAAAAGTTCAAATATGCCTTTTTTATACATTAGCATTAAAACTCTTTTTTCGTCTTTCAGATGTTTTCTAATATACTTTTTCATAAAAGCTGCTTATAACCGCGGTTTGGCGCTAACGCTGGTTTTGATTAATAATTTTAGTTAGTGGCTGGCAACTGACGCCAAGCAGTTTGCGTTATGCATAATGCTTTATATGTTATTCGGAGGAAATTTTATATAACCAAATCTCAGCGGTAAGCAAAACACATCTTTCATCCATTAATTTAGATAACTCATTGTGCATTTCAGGGCTTTCCTTCCATTGCTCTTTATTGGTGTAATTTATTTCTTTGTATTGAACCAAACTCTTTAAATCATCAAGAGGCAATGAATTAAAAAAATCAAGAATAAATCTTTTTTGAGTTATTTCTATTGGCGTTCTTTCATATTCAGAAGTAGCTATTTTTGCTTTTACTTTAAATTGTCTTTTCATAATTTATTTGTTGAAATTCAAAATATCATTAAAGGATAATTCGCTCGAACTCAATTACCCATACCCAAGGATTTTCGTTCCATGATTGACTTCCATTTATCTTCTTCCAAAGAGTTTCAAAAGAAACGTATGGAAAAACACAAGCCTCATAATTTACAGCATAAGAGCGGAACGAAAGCATTCCGTCTTTTTTTATTCTTTCAATACCCTCTTGAATGGCATCTTCCTCCGAAATATTCTGCAAGCGTTCAACTCGGATGTCTTTGATTTTAAGAAACAAACGGCAAGCTTCTTTTGGCATGTGGATAGATGGAACTGATTTTCTTTTTGATGTCCAATGCCTAACCGAACCATTATATTCGTCGTTTGTAGAGTATAAAACATGTGTACTATCTGCTGCATATTTTGATAAGACAACTCTATCATCTGTATCAAAATCAGCTTTTAAAGTTTCTCTCACCCAAAGCACATCGCCAACTTGTCCGTAACGTAGGTTTATTGTTTTTTGCTCAACATGCACTTCATCTTTTCTTTACTCAAGAAATTGTTTTCCAAAATGGTCAGTTAGTAATTTTGGAAGATAATCAGGAGATTTTGGCTGAGGGTCTATAACTCTCCTTGTCTGTAATTTGGTTCCGTTTAAAATAGCCTGAACCATAGGGCCGCTGAATAATATTGGTCTTGTCTTCATATGCTTTTATGTAAATTCATAATGTTGATCGTTAACTTTTTTTATTATAGTTGAAAAAGGAAAACCCTCAGCAGGAATATCTTTAATCATTCCTATTAATACTTCTGAGCTAGTCCAAGTAACTCTTAGTTCTCCGTTTAATTTTATTTGTAAATCCAATCTATTACCTCCAAATTTTGATGGTACTATTTTATATTTTACAATTGTGATTTCTGTATTAAGGAGTTTGGACATGTTTTTTTTTATCTCCTTGAAATGTTTCTGTTTTTGCCTTTATCCCGAAGTCTGAAAATTTATTCATGTAAGTGCTAATTTTTTTCTTAAATGATTTGTATTTGCGTGTTTTGCCCAGCCTTCATAAGCTGCTATTGTAGATTTAGGTTTTTTATTTTTCACGGCTTTTGCATAATTTTTTTTGATTGATTTTCTCAGTTTTACATGAGTATGAAAGAAAACATAACCAACAAAGTCTAATCCACGTCTTTTACATATTTTAAAAACTTGATAATTAGGCTTAATACTAAGTTTTAATTCGTTTTGGAGATAGTTTGATATTTCAAATCTCAATCGGTGTAAATCAGTTGAGTTTTTTCCAAAAATTACTATGTCATCTGCATATCTGAAATAATGTTTTACTTTCATATTTTCTTTTATCCAATGATCAAAATATGTTAGATAGAAATTCGCAAAATATTGACTTAAATAGTTTCCGATTGGAACGCCAGGAGAACTATCTATAATTTCATCTAACAAGTCCAATAGTTGCCTGTCTTTTATTTTTTTGCGTAGCATATTTTTTAAAATGTCATGATTGATACTTGGAAAAAACTTTACAATATCAATTTGAAGACAGTATGCTGTTTCTTCTTTATTTTTCAGAGATTCTTTTACTGCGTCCGATGCGGCTTTGATTCCTTTTCCTTTGATAGAACTGTATGTGTCTTTTGTGAACCAAGATTGAAATAATGGTTCCATAATATTCATAATTGCGTGGTGCGCAATTCTGTCCGGAAAATATGGTAAACGGTAAACAATACGTTCTTTTGGTTCATAAACTTTGAATGTAGAATATTCGGAAGTCTTATAGCGGCCATTAATAAATAACTCCTGTAATATCATCAAGTTTCCTTCCGGATTCTTATCGAACATTCTTACTCCATACTGATTACTTTTACCTTTTCTTGCACGAGAATCAGCTAACCTTAGATTATCAAAATCAACTATCTTTTCAAATAAATTATTTTTTCTTTTCATGCCTTGTTTTCATTAGCTCTCTTTCTTGACTAAAACAGAATACTAAAGAGCTTTTAAAAGATGTATTTTTTTGCCATGAGGGCAAGGTTTACGACGGTCAATATTATTTTTAACAGGTGAGCACTGCAATTCGTATTCGTGTTCCAGTTATCGACATCGTTCAACGACCAGCCTGAGCCAGAAGACTGAACCCAAAAAGCAGTAACCGTCGTACAACCTATTTTATATTTTAGAACGTATCTACATAAAAATGTAGAAGTTCTGTTCCCGCGTATCTTGCGATTTCCCGCGTTCTAAAAACGCGGCGAGCACCGCAATTCGTATA
>JAGXRH010000112.1 GCA_018335975.1 Ignavibacteriales bacterium | reverse complement strand
TTTATCAAGCGTGATGAAATTGATATTAAGGATATTCCCATCGCAAAAATCACTGATGAGTTTTTAGGATATCTTCGATATATCGAAATGCTCGACTTGGATATTGCCAGCGAGTTTATCGTAATGGCGGCGACGCTGATGCAAATTAAAGTTAAAATGCTTCTCCCCACACTCGAACGAGAAGGTGAAGATGAAGAAGACCCTCGCACCGACTTGGTTCGACAATTGCTTGAATACAAACGGTTCAAGGAAGCGGCTGAGGAATTTTCTTCGCTTGAGGAAGAACGACGTCAACTATTTTTTCGTAATGATTTTTCTGCTGATGAGTATGAAAAAATTACCGAAGAACAGGATGCGCTCAAAAATGTAACGCTCTTTCATCTCATCGGCGCGTTTAAGAATGTCATCGAACGAATGCCAAAAATTTCCGTGCATACTGTTGAGCGTTTGAATGTTACGATTGATGAACAGATTGATTTTCTGTACACTTATTTTTCTACAAAACACGAATCAACATTTTTTGAACTCGCTGTCCTGTTACCGACGAAGATGCATATCATTGTTACCGTCCTTGCCCTTTTGGAATTAATAAAAAGCCATCAAATACTCATTCGCCCGATTCCTTCCAGCGATGATATTGTCATCAATATTTCTTCGCGAACCGTTCATCAACCTATTTCCCTTAATTAATTATGACTGAGGAACATCCCTTGCCTATACATCACTCTGCAAAAGAAATTGTGGAATCCTTAATCTTTGCTTCCGAAGAGCCGCTCTTTGGAAAGCAACTTCTCGCAATCACGAATCAATCCTATGCCGCAAGCGAAACGGTATCACTCACGTTGAAAGATATAGTCACCATCATCGAGGAGTTGAATCAGGAGTACGAAACACAACGTCGTGCATTCCGAATAATAGAAATCGCAGGCGGATATCAATTTGCTACCCGTCCGCAATATTCGCGATGGTTGGGTGAATTATTTAAGGAAAAAATCAAACGCCGTCTTTCCCAAGCCGCGTTGGAAACCCTTGCGCTCATTGCTTATAAACAGCCGATGACGAAACCGGAAATTGAATCCGTGCGCGGGGTGAATGCAGATTATGTTATTAGTTCGCTTTTGGATAGGGGACTTATTACCATTGTAGGACGGGCGGCATCTCTTGGTCGTCCGCTGCTTTATGGTACAACAGATTTATTTTTGCACCACTTTGGATTGAACAGTTTATCCGATTTACCACGCTTAAGAGAAATCGAAGAACTCTTGAAAGAATCGCAACTTGCTACTCCCATCGTTGAAGCACAGTCTGGAGAAAATATTTCTGACTCGCAACAAGTTGTTACAATAGAAAAAGAAGAACAACCCTTAACTGAAACACTAATATCGGGTTAAGATTCAATTCTTAACTTTTTCTTTCGCTTCGTCCGCACGTTTCCCTTTCGTTTCAAGAGTGAGGTAGCGTTCATACATTTGTTTCGCTTCCTTCACGAGACCTTTCTTTTCAAAACATTTTGCTAATCCGAAAACAGAAGAAGAAAATTTTGGGTCGCGTTCAAGCGCTTTCTCGTACTGTTTCATCGCGTCGTCATAATTTTCGTTTCCGAGATAGCCGTCTCCCAAACTATCAAAAGAATTTGCTTTCCCCGGTTCAACTTCAACATATTTTTTAAATTGCGCAATGGCTTCATCGAACCGTTTGTTCCGAAGATAAAAATACCCTAAGGCGTTATATCCTTTTCCTTCTTTCACATCATACGCTATTGCTCGTTTGTAAAACTCTTCGGCGGCAGGAACATTTTTTTCGTATTCCGAAATAACTGCGAAAGCTAAATTCCCCTGAAAGTGGCTGAGTTGAAAAAGTGTATCTGCCTGTGCTTTCGCTTTACCAACGCTTCCTCCCATAATTCCCGGGGCAAGCAAATAATATTGCATCAGACCCAATCGCGCTTCAATGTACGTTTTATCTAACTCCACCGCGCGTTCAAATTCCGATTGTACTTTCGGCGCGAGAAACATTTGTTTGAAAATTCCGCTCTCTCTCGCTTTTGAGCCATACGCTGCACCAAGTTGATAATGATAACGCGCATTCTTCTCGTTCAACTCAACAGCGGCTTCAAGAAAATCAACTTCTTCGTCGTAATTTCTTTCTCCGACGAGGAAAACTAATCCGAGATAGTAATTCGCTTCTGCATTTTCATCATTTTCCTGAATAAGTTTCTCAAAAACATTTTTCGCTTCGGTATATTTTTTTTGTTCGAATAAATTTTTTCCATACTCAATGGATTGCGCCCTGCTTGCGATGGGAGATAAGAGTATAAATGCTGTGAGTATGATGTGGGAAATTATTTTCATACTCTTTATTTTTCGGCAGGTTTTGATTTAGGTTTCTCTTTTGGTGTTTTTGTTTCACTTTTCTTTTCCGGAGTAGAGAGTGGTTCTTCCTTTACCACCGGCTTTTCGGAAGTTTTTTTATAATCTGTCAGGTAGTATCCACTCCCTGTGAAAACGAAACCGGTCCCGGTACCGATAACTCTACCCAAGTTTTGTGTTTTACATTCGGGACATTTTTTCAGTGGTGGTGCCGTAATTCTTTGTATCTCTTCAAATTCATGAGTACATTTTTTACAACGATAATGATATGTTGGCATTGTTGATGGAAAAATTATTTGAGTTGATTTAAACTTTGTAGAAGAATGAGTTCGGATTTATTGAAGGGAAAAACCAAACGAGAGTGTTGAGGAAAAGTGCTCCACAGGCGGGACTCGAACCTGCAACCCTCCGGTTAACAGCCGGATGCTCTGCCATTGAGCTACTGTGGAATTTTTGAGGGCAAAATATAGCAATTCTCTCTCTTCCGACAAACGACAAGAGGAAAATTTTATTCTACCTTTTCCACCTTCAATGTATCTGTATATTTTGCCGTGAAAAATGGAATCCCTGAAACCTCGATAATAAACTCGCCACGATTTACAAATCCTTCTTCGACGAGCGTTTGCCTGATAATCTGAAAACCATCCATCATTAATTCAGGAATGCGATGCAACATAAAACCATGAACACCCCAGATGAGATTTAACTGCCGCAGAGTTTCTTCATTGTTCGTAATAGCAACAATACGGGCTTTTGGACGAAAGGAAGAAATTTTTCTTGCTGTTTCGCCATCTTGCGTAACAACAACGATGGCGCTTGCGTTCATTTTTTTTGCAAGGACACATGATGCTCTTCCAATTGCATCATTGATATCGGAAAATTTTTCATCGGATGTGCGAATGTCGCGAACGGGTAAAATTTCTTCCGCTTTTCGAACAATCTTATCCATCATTGTTACAGTTTGCACCGGATATTTTCCCACCGAAGTTTCTCCGCTTAACATTACGGCATCTGCGCCATCAAGAACAGCATTTGCAACATCATTCGTTTCGGCGCGTGTAGGAAAAGGATTCTCGGTCATTGTTTCGAGCATCTGTGTTGCAACGATGAGTAATTTTCCCTTTGCGCCGGTTTTTTGTGCAATCATTTTTTGGAGAACCGGAACTTGCTCCATTGGCATTTCAACTCCCAAGTCTCCGCGAGCAATCATTATTCCATCGGCAGCGTCAATGATATTTTCAATTTCACTGATTGCTTCCGGTTTTTCAATTTTTGCAATAATAGGAGTGTTATATCCGTTCTTCAAAATAAATTTTCTAAGATTATGGACATCGCTTGCTCGTCGTACGAAAGAAAGCGCTATGTAATCAACGTTATTTTGCAATCCGAAGAGAGCGTCTTCCTGGTCTTTTTCTGTCATTGCGGGGG
>JAGXRH010000111.1 GCA_018335975.1 Ignavibacteriales bacterium | reverse complement strand
TTATCCTCGAGCAGCCAAACTCTTCGATTGTGCAGGAAGCCTACCTGCGATTGGGTGATGCGTATTATTTCTTAAAGCAATACCGCAACGCCGCCAGCGCGTATAAAAAAGTATTGGAAATATTTCCCGGGAGCGAACAATCCGATTACGTTGCGTTTCAGATTGCATCAACGACGTATCGGGCGGGAAATCTTACACAAGCAGTGGAACAACTTCAGTTGTTTCCCCGGGAATTTCCACGGTCGCCATTTTGCGATGATGCACAATTCGCCATAGGAAACATGTATTTTCAGGAGCGCCATTTCCGGAACGCAATCGCTGATTTCGAGAAATTCCTTGCCGATTTTCCCACGAGTTTATTTTTTCCGCGCGCAATCGTTGGCATTGGTGACTCGTATTATAATTTGCGTCAGTATGAAAAAGCAATCCAAACATACCAACGTCTTCTTCGTGAATTGCCGGATAGTAAAGAAGTCGTGGATGCGTTACGAGGCATCAGCGATTGTTATGCGTTGCAGGATAACGAAGAAGAAGCGAAGCGCATCGTGGAAGAATTTTATAAATTGAATCCACAAGCAAAAAGAAGTTACTGACAATTAGAAACATAAATGATATTTCCATCAATAATATTTCTGTTGCGTACATTGTACTGCTTGTTCCTCCTTTTCTGTTTGTTTGTTGCTCCGAGTTATTCTCAGGATTCCACGCAGGAACAACGAGCCAATAATCCGGATTTCGAAAATCTTGAGTTTGAAATTACCGGAAAGGAATTTATTACGCTCCCTCCATCAATGAAACATACGGTATCCGATGGAATCGTGTTTGATGCCTCGAAAGTTTTTCATCAATACCCGCTTCGAGGCGGAACGATTCTCCCCCTTCAGTTTACGCGTCAAGATTCATTTGCAAAAGTTGAATCCGGATTTCCATTCTATTCGTCATTGCGGATGGGTCGCTTCGGAACCTCACAAATCAAAATAAGCGGAGGAAAGAAGTTGGAACGTGGAACAACGGTTTTTGTACGAGGCGAATTCGAATCGTCCAACGGGAATCGCTACACTGAAACGCAAAAGACCGATGAGTGGAGAGCGAATTTGTTTCTTGAAACTTCCGTCGCGTTTCCCGAAGACCGCTCGTGGTTATCGAAGGGAATAGGAAATGCACAAATAGAGATATCCCCGCGCCAATACCGATTGTTTGGTACAGGTGTTCCGAATGCAGAACGGAAATACACGAACATCTCTTTGAAAACTACGCTCAAGCCTCATCAATTTTTTAACGCCGACCATACATTTGGATTTTCCTATTCTGCCTTTTCACTTTACGACAAACAAAGTAAAACCCGTTCAGAACACCGCCTAATCTTTTCCGCTCAAGGCGAAAGAACATTGAACGGAATTCCTCTGCGTTTCTATAGTTCTTTCGCCCCTGTTTTTGTTGATACGTTTTCCAACCCTTTGTTGTTCAATGCCGGTGGCGAGACGGATATATCTCTTTCACAATACTCTCGTTTATCCGCGGGATTGAATGGAAATATTTTTCGGAACGGAAACGGCGTACTGCAAGGATTTTTCTTCCCGCGTTTTGAATGGAAGTTTTTCTCGGAAAATTATTGGAGTATCAATGCAGGTGTACTTCCTTCCGTAGAAACTCATGCACTCTCATCGCTTGTCAGTAAAAATTTATTTCTTTCAAGAGCAACTCCGATTGCCTATTCCCGAAATGTTGAAACGTTTATCGAAGGAATCTTTCAAGTAAAACCCGACTGGAAAATACATTCGCGTTGGTCATACCATCATCAACGGAATGCGCCGGCGTTTTATGATACCGCTAACGCAGGAATTTGGAATGTGAGTTATGTCGGAACTACCACAATTTCCGAATGGCAAACGGAGGGAACGTACTCACTGAATACCGTTCAGGATATTTCGGGGAAAATAATTTTACGTTCTGTACAGCACACTTTTTTTAGAAATTCAAATGAACTTGCGTATATTCTGCCCGCCGAATTGAAACTTACCTACCGTTATCGGTTCAGCAACGCGCTCTCAACGGAAACGCGAACTACATTTTTCAAGCGGATACGACCGTATGGTGATATAGTTCTTGTGGATGCTGCAGTTTTCTACGCGTTGAATGAGCATATTGATGGAAGTGTAATTTTCAATAATCTCTTTGACCGGAAGTACGAAACGTGGAAAAATTATCGGGGAGAGCGTGCGTTATTTTCGGTAGGAATTATCGGTCGGTGGTAACAATTTTTTTTTCTTGATACATTTTTTTTTGGAGAAATTCTATGATTACAAATCCTCACCTTCGTTATACTTTCACCATTGTTCGAAGAACGCTCTTCCTCTTTGTCCTTTTCTTTTCTGCGAGTACGCTGCTGTTCGCTGATAAAAAAGTAAAAGAACGAACAGACCCCCACACCTTTACTGTACAGGGTGCGGGGAAACTCATCTTGAAATCCAACATCGGCGATGTTCAGCTCGTTGCCGGGAAAGAAAATACTGTAGAAGTGGAAGTAAAAATTAAAGGGACTGAAAAACAGGTTGATAGGTTCAAGACCAACTTTAAACAGGATGGTAACACCGTAACTGTTGAAGGCGATTACAAACGTGGCATTGGAGAAAAAATGCGATTCGGGCTTTTTCGCTCTTCAGCACTTGATGTTAAATTCATTGTAACGCTCCCCGAACAATTTATTTCTAAAATTTCCACCGCAGGAGGAAACATTACCATTAAGGGACTGAAGAATAAACAAGAGGGTGAAACTTCCGGCGGGGATGTAACAGTGGAAGATTGTTCGGGTGAGTTATGGCTTTCCACTTCAGGAGGAGATATGGAAGTGAGAAATTGTAATGGTAAAACAAACCTCAGAACTTCCGGCGGGGATATTACCATCAAAACATTGAACGGCGACATAGAAGTGGTAACATCCGGCGGCGATGTTGTCCTCGATGAAGTTGACGGAAAACTCATCGCAGAAACTTCGGGAGGAAAAATAAATGTCCGCGCAAAAGAAAATAAAGGGATGAACCTCAAAACATCCGGCGGCGATATTATCATCAAACTTCCTTCAACAGCAAAAGGTGTTCTCGATGCTTCTACCTTTGGCGGAGAAGTTACCTGCGAACTCCCCATCGAGACAGAAGGAAAAATAAAGAAAACCAAAATGAAAGGGAACATTAACGGTGGTGGTCAGTTAATGCTCCTGAAAACATCCGGCGGCGAAATTAAAGTCGAAAGTTATTGAACATTTCAAACCCGCTTTATTTTTTAAGCGGGTTTTTTGTTTACATCGTGAAACTTCTTTTCCTCTTCTTCTGTTGAAGAAATAACTTTTTCTCTTACTTAGATTTCAACCGCAATGAATCTTTTCTCCCTCGCGCTCAAAGGTGGCATCATGATGCTTCCGATTTTTCTTTGTTCCGTTCTCGGCGTGTATGTCGTCATCGAACGATATTTGGTACTCCGTTCTGCGCAAATTAATATTAGTTCCTTTCTGCAAAAAGTAAAAGAGGGATTTCGCCGCAGTGGAGTATCTGGAGTCGAGGAAGTTTGTTCCCGGACTCTTGCGCCGATTGCAAATATCTTATTGCGAGGCATTGCCAAACATTCTTTTGGAGAAACGAAGATTAAAGAAGCGATAGAAAATGCCGGTCGCGACGAAATATATCATCTCGAAAAACGGTTGAACTGGCTTGCTATTGTTGCAGGCATTGCTCCAATGCTCGGTTTTTTAGGAACGGTTACCGGAATGATTGCCGCATTTCAGCAGATAGAAGCGCAAGGCGCAAATGTCGTTCCC
>JAGXRH010000110.1 GCA_018335975.1 Ignavibacteriales bacterium | reverse complement strand
GGACATTCTTCGTACCAACATCGTTACTCAACCATCGCGCCGCGAATCCCGTTTCGGATTAACGCCGATGCGTATCAAAGCCGCGTTGGATGAATTTGTTATCGGACAGGAGCGAGCCAAAAAAATTCTCGCTGTCGCGGTGTATAACCATTACAAACGAATCAACTATCAACCGTTAACAATTTTCGATGATATTGAAGTAGAGAAAAGTAATATTTTGCTCATCGGTCCCACGGGAACAGGAAAAACACTACTTGCGCAAACGCTTGCAAAAATTCTCGATGCTCCGTTTGCCATAGCCGATGCAACAACATTGACTGAGTCCGGCTACGTTGGCGACGATGTTGAAAGCGTGCTTGTTTCACTTCTGCAAAATTGCGAATATAATGTTGACCGAGCAGAATACGGAATCGTGTATATTGATGAGATTGATAAAATTGCTCGCAAGGGCGATTCAGCATCCATTACTCGCGATGTTTCAGGAGAGGGAGTTCAACAAGGGCTATTAAAAATTCTTGAAGGAACTGTTGCCGGCGTTCCCCCAAAAGGTGGAAGAAAGCATCCTGAACAACCGCTCATAAACGTGAACACAAAAAACATTTTGTTTATCTGCGGCGGCGCGTTCGAAGGTTTGGAACAAATTGTCGCCAGAAGAGTCAATAAACAGTCTATGGGATTCGGTGCCGAAATTTCCGGAAGAAAAGATTTTTCCCGCGATGAGTATTTGGGAAGAACTGAACCCGATGATTTGCTGCGATTCGGACTCATCCCCGAATTTGTCGGTCGTTTACCGGTGATCGCTCCCTTACATTCTCTTGATGAGCAATCATTGTATAACATTCTCAACCTTCCGAAAAATGCAATTGTAAAGCAGTACAAAAAACTTTTCGCAATGGAAGGAGTTGAACTGGAATTTCAGGAAGAGGCGTTACGATTGGTGGTAACAAAAGCAACAGACCGGGGAACGGGTGCGCGTGGATTGCGTTCGATTATTGAAGAGGTAATGCTCGAAGTGATGTATGATTTACCGAACAAAAAGAACGTTGCAAAGGTTATCATTACGCGGAGCAGCATCGAAAAAAAGCGAGAACCAAAATATATATTTCACGAGGCATTAAAAGCCAGCGCGTAAGATTAAATAGCATTTCCGCGTTCCATAGGAATCCCTTCGGGGAAAACGAAATCTGAGAAACCTTCATCGAATATTCGGTGAAGGTTTTTTCTTTTATCCAATCTCCGACAACTCAAACCACCGTAACGATTTCTCATCGAGTATTTTCATTACTTCCGTCAATTGTTCCGACCAATCATGTAGTTGGTTATGATTAGCGTTACCATCGTATAATTTTTCGTTCAATTCTTTTTTCTCTTGTTCCAACAACGCAAGTTCTTTTTCTAATCCGTCCAACTCAAATTTTTGTTTGAAAGAAAGTTTTGCTTTTTTCTTTGGAAGAACATTTTCTTGTTGTGTTTTTTCAGCCGCATTTTTTATTTCTTTTTTCTCCGCTTGCTCTTGCTCAATGACCGAAGCCCGATACTCGGAATAATTTCCGATGAAATCTTTCACAACGCCATCGCCTTCAAACACAAATAAATGGTCAACGAGTTTATCCATAAAATATCTGTCGTGCGAAACAATCAGCAAACATCCTTTGAAGTTGAGCAAAAATTCTTCGAGAACGTTGAGCGTAATCAAATCCAAATCGTTTGTCGGTTCATCGAGAATCAAAAAGTTTGGCGACCGTGCAAGTATTGTAAGCAAATGTAAACGCCGTTTTTCTCCGCCACTTAATTGGGCAACATTCGTAAAATGCGTATGCGGAGGAAATTGAAACAGTTGCAAAAATTGCGCGGGAGTAAGTTTTGTTCTGTCGCTGAGTTCAATTGTTTCGGCAATATCTTTCACAACGTCAATCATTCGCTTATCGCTTTTCACTTCCAATCCTTGCTGCGAAAAATATCCGAACGAAGTTGTATCGCCGACATTTATTTTTCCGGAATCTGCCGTTTCATTTCCGGAAATCAAATTGAGAAATGTAGATTTGCCAACGCCGTTTTTTCCCGCAATACCAATGCGTTCACCGACTTTGAACGTATAATCAAATCCTTTGAGAATCGGCAACACGCCAAAACTCTTATACACTTTTTTCAGTTCAAGAATTTTTCCGCCGATACGCGCCATTCGCACATCGAGTGTAAGTTCCAAATCTTGCGGCTTTCCGCTTGAGCGTTTTTCTATATCGTAAAACGCTTCAATCCGCGATTTTGATTTTGTTGTTCGCGCGCGCGGCATTTTTTTCATCCACTCTAACTCGCGGCGAAAAATATTTTTGGTCTTGTCTAATGTTTGCGCTTCGATAAATTCCCGTTCAGATTTTTTTTCGAGAAAGTACGCGTAGTTTCCTTTGTAGAAAAAAAGTTTTCCGTTTTCGAGTTCTACAATTTCATCGCACACGCCATCGAGAAAATATCTGTCGTGCGTTACCATCAACAGCGTTACTGATTGCCGCGTGAGATATTGTTCAAGCCATTCAATCATATCGAGGTCTAAATGATTTGTCGGCTCATCGAGAACGAGAACATCCGGCTGCTCGATAAGAACACGAGCGAGCGCAACACGTTTTCGCTGTCCGCCGGAAAGTTGGTTGAGCGGTTGATTGAGGTGAGAAATTTGCAAGCGCGTGAGAATTTGTTTTACTTTTGTTTCGTAATCCCACGCGTTCAAATCATCCATAACATCGTTGGCATCGTGAAGTTGCTGCAAGTGTTCTTCGGAAGGAAAATACGTTTGTTCTTCCAAACACGATTCGTAATGTTTGATTGCGCGAAGTGTTTGCGTATCCGCTTTGAAAATATTTTCTACGACCGATTGTTCTTCATCGAACTTTGGATTTTGGTCTAAAAATGCGATAGAAATATTTTTTCTTCGCGAAACAGTTCCCGCATCAACGTAATCCGTTCCAACGAGAATGCGAAGCAATGTAGATTTTCCCGTGCCGTTTTTTGCAATGAGACCAATCTTCTCACCTTGTTCGATGCCAAAATATAAATTCTCGAACAGCAATTTCTCGCCGTAAGATTTCGTAATATTTTCTGCTGAAATGAAATTCATTGTGTTGTATTAACCACGGATTGCGCGGATGCATCGCGGATTTTCACGAAGAAAAATTGTTACCAATCATATTCTAATATGATAAAAAAAATGCTACACACTTTGTTACTGTGTAGCAGTGATTTAAGTAATCTCTCTACAATTGTATTCTATGAGGTTTGTTGTGTAATAGCTTTCAAAACTTGTTGCGGTGTCATTCTCCCTCTTTCGGTTCCATCAAAATCAGTATCAAAACTTACAATGTGCAAATCATATTTTTCTGCTACAGTGTATTGGTATGCGTCGTCAAAATCGAGGTTAAAACGTTGGGCAACAGAGATAAGTTGTTCAGTATCTTCCTGGTGGAGCACAAGTATCAACATTCCCGCATCAACGAACATATCTAAAACAAACCTGCGAAACTTTTCAAATTTCTTTTTGTTAAATAAGGTAATGCCAATGGAATGATAAGCGAAATCGGTGATATAAAAATCCAACTCATTTGCCTTGAGTAATAACGCATTCGTTTCTTGTGCTTTCTCTTGTTCCAAAAGAGATTCAAGAAAAATATTCGCATCAATGAGATATTTCACGGCAACTTCATTCGCTCTTTTGATATTTCATGTTGTAACTCAACAGAAGTGTATTGGTCGCGAAGTTCTTTTAACGCTCCCGCCCAATCCAATTTTGGTTTCTTTCTTTTTTCGCGCTGTGTCTTTTCCAAAAGAGATTGTACCATTTGCTCAACCTCTATTTGTAATTCCAGCGGAAGTTTTTGAATCTTTTCTTGTAATGTTGTTGTTTCCATACTCTTTGAACTGTTTTGTTAAGAAGAAAATACTAATCTTTATAGAGAGAGAAAAAAAGTAACTCGTAGTTTGAAATAAATTGCATTTCAGTCATTTTGTTTTCTTGTTCGCATTATATTTCACTTTCGGTTCTTCAACATTAAATCCCCTCCAGAGGCGGGCAAGCAATTCGCCGTTTTGGTTTATAATGTTGAAAAATATTTGTTAGGAAAAACTATCAAATGTACTTCAGCAATTCATCATATTCGTTATGTGTGCCAATCCAAAACCAATAGAGCGTGTTCTGTTCAAGAAGCCCAACAGCGCGATAACTTATCCCAATTCGCACTGAATAGAATGGTTGTCGTCTGCTCACCCTTTTAAATCGAAGACTCGGATGAAACGGATTCGATTTCCAAAGTGTATATGCGCGTCGAGATTGCTCTTTTATTTCCGATGGAAGAGTTCTGAATTGCTGAAGAAAATCTTTTGTTATTTTCGAAATCATTCACGAATATCGGAAGAGAAAATTTTTTCTGAAGAAAGAGTATTTCCTTGTTGAATATCGGAGCGAACTTTTTCAGCCAACCGGTCCCATTGTTCATCCGTTGTCGCCTGAAAACGAGCAGACCATTTTCGTTCATCTGCTAACTCTGCAAGAATCTGGGATGCGATAGAATTTTGTTCTTCTGTTGGTAACTTTTGGGTTTCCGTAATCGCTTGTTGAAGTAATGTTGTCATAAATTTTTGTAAAAAACAGTGTAAAAAATTTGTTGATTATCCCATCAATCGAAATCCTACATTCACTTGCTCAGTACTTTCATTTCGAGTATTTCTTCGGAGTTCCATACACATAGTGGTCGTGTTCTGCTGCGCCATCGTTAACATCGCTTTCGCCTATTCCGATGAGCCGTTCAAGTCCACGAAGATTCTTTTTTTGATTCGGTTGTTTTTCTCGAAGCAGCGATTGAATGAACGAAAAAACTTGTTGTTGTTCGCTTTCATCTAACTGCATAAGTTGTTGTTCAAATTGAACGTGTGTTTCTGTTTGTGTCATATTTGTATTCCTTAAAATAAAACGTGGCAAAAAAATACTAATCTTTATAGAGAGGGAAAAATTGCAAAACGATTGTCTTCTTAAACCGGTTCAATTATCCGAACGTTATACTCTGTTGCGACGACGAAATTTCTTTCAAGTCTATCGGGAATAGATTTCAAAAGATTTTTCAGAACGCGGATTTTATTTTTAGCGCGTTCATCAGTTAGTCTAAGAAAAATTACGCCACAGTGTTTCTTTCCTTCCCGAAATATTTTTTCGCCAAAATCTTTGTCGTTGGTAATCAGAACACGGTTATCCTCGTTTGCTTTTTGAAGAATATCATCGTCGTCTAATCCTCTTGCATCATCGAAAACAGAAAAGATATTATGATGTTGAGCGCGAAGCCATTCGGCAACATACGGACCGGTACATTCATCTACGAGAAATCGCATTTATTATACTGCTTCTGCCAAAGGAATAAACGATGTGTTTTCCAAAGTTTCTTTTGCAAATGATAAACAAGCAGTAATATCCTCGTGGGTCAATCCTTTGTATTCTTGAAGAATTTCTTCTTCAGTTTCACCTTGTGCTAATAAACCTAAAATAAATTGCACGGTTAATCGCGTTCCTTTAATGATGGGTTTTCCCACCATCACTTTTTGATTGATAACGATTCGGTCGAGGTGTGGATAGGTATTCATAGTGCTTTCAAATTATTTTTGTTGACAAAATTTCCCCATCAAAGTACTAACATCTTCATAAAAGTAACAAATGAAATTCATGTAAGCTCTGAAAAACTATCATACTTCGTGGAACAGACATTCCTGTCTGTTGTTTTTATTTCAGTTTCCATATTTCTGACAGACAAGAATGTCTGTCCTACCAATTTTTCAGAGGTTTCTTCATAGTTATGTATTCACACGAATTACACGGATACATCGCGAATTTTAACGAATTAGATTCGTGTCAATTCGTGTTTCATCCGCTGTTCATTATCTCATCAACTTTTTATACTTGATTCTATGCGGTTGGTCGGCGGCAATGCCTAAACGTTTTTTTCTGTTCTCTTCGTACTCGGAATAATTTCCATCGAACCACACAACATTGCTTTCACCTTCAAACGCGAGAATGTGCGTTGCAATTCTATCGAGAAACCATCTATCGTGGGAAATAACGACGGCGCAACCGGCAAAATTATTTAAAGCTTCTTCCAACGCGCGAAGCGTATTCACGTCCAAATCATTCGTTGGTTCGTCGAGCAGTAACACGTTTGCATTCTCTTTCAAAATTTTTGCGAGATGAACGCGATTACGTTCTCCGCCGGAAAGTTGGCTCGTAAGTTTTTGCTGGTCTGTTCCGCCGAAATTAAATCTCGCAACATACGCGCGCGAATTCATTTCACGATTTCCCAGTTTCAAAATATCTTCGCCACCGGAAATTTCCTGCCAGATATTTTTTTGCGGGTCAAGCGGACGGCTTTGGTCAACGTAAGAAAGTTTTACTGTATCGCCAATCGTAAAAATTCCACTATCCGGTTTTTCTTGTCCCGTAATCATTCGGAACAATGTTGTTTTTCCCGCTCCGTTTGCGCCGATGATTCCAACAATTCCTCCGGGAGGAAGTGAGAAATTCAAATTCTCATACAATAAATTTTCACCATACGCTTTGGAAATATCTTTTGCTTGAATCACAACATCGCCAAGCCGCGGTCCCGGCGGAATATAAATTTCAATTTCCTCATCACGTTTTTCCTGCTGGTCGGAAAACATTTTTTCATACGCGGAAACTCTTGCTTTATTTTTTGCGCGCCGTCCTTTCGGATTCATTCGCACCCATTCCAATTCTTTTGCAAGCACACGCTGACGTTTTGATTCCTGTTTTTCTTCTACGGAAAGCCGCGCCGCTTTTTGTTCCAACCACGAAGAATAATTTCCCTGAAACGGAATTCCTTCGCCTCTGTCTAATTCCAAAATCCATCCCGCTACATTATCCAAAAAATATCTGTCGTGCGTAACGGCGAGCACAGTTCCTTTGTATTGCGCCAAGTGCATTTCCAACCACGCAACCGATTCCGCATCGAGATGATTTGTCGGCTCGTCTAACAAAAGAACATCGGGTTCTTGCAGCATCAATCTGCACAACGCAACACGTCTTCGTTCGCCGCCGGAAAGAATGGAAACTTTTGTATCGCCATCGGGACAACGCAGCGCATCCATTGCTTGTTCGAGTTTGCTATCAATATCCCACGCGTTCAAATGTTCGATTTGGTCTTGCAGTTTCCCTTGCTTCTCCAACAGTTTATCGAAATCCGCATCGGGGTCAGAAAATTTTTCGGAGATTTCGTTGTACTCTTTCAGAAGTTTTACAATCGGTGCAACTCCTTCTTCCACAATTTCCCGCACTGTTTTTGTGTTATCGAGGAGCGGTTCTTGCGGAAGATAACCGAACGTAATTCCTTTTTGGGAATGGATTGTGCCGAGATAATCTTTATCCTCGCCGGCAATAATTTTAAGCAGAGAACTTTTTCCCGCGCCGTTTAATCCGAGCACGCCGATTTTTGCGCCGTAAAAAAATGAAAGATAAATGTCCTTTAAAACTTGGCGATTGGGTTTGTGAACCTTCCCAACGCCAACCATAGAAAATATAATATTGTTATCGCTCAAAGTAGATTAGTTTGATTAGTGAAGAAATGTGGAACGAATTTTGGTTCGTTGATTAGAAAAAATGCGGGCTAAATATAGAAAGAAAAGGAGGAGCGGGAAGGATGTCGTTTAGCAAATGTAGAATTTTTGGGAGAATCCGTGGAGTTTCTACGGGAGTCCGTGGAGTTTCTGCGGGAGTCCGTGGAGTTTCTGCGGGAGTCCGCGGAGTTTCTACGGGAGTCCGTGGAGTTTCTACGGGAGTCCGTGGAGTTTCTACGGGAGTCCGTGGAGTTTCTACGGGAGTCCGTGGAGTTTCTACGGGAGTCCGTGGAGTTTCTACGGGAAGCCGTGGAGTTTCTACGGGAAGCCAAAAAATGAGCTGGGGCTTCTTTTTTGCTTAAAAAAGAGGTTTTTAAAGAAACTGCGCTCTTTTGATGGCGGAATAGACTGATAACGGCTATCGGAGTCGGTGTGATAAGCCAGAAAACGTCAGTCTAAAAACTACCAGTTTTTTTTCTGAAGAAAGGGGGTTATTGGCAGTTCGCTAAGTTGAAAAAAATGCGGGCTAAAAGTAGAAAGAAAAGAAGGGCAGGAAGGATTTTCGACTGAAGATATGCGACAATGTAAACTATGCTGCAAGTTTCACAATTCTTCTTGGCATTTCATCGTATGTTTTTCCATTTAAAATTCTTCCGTTTGCTTTTTTATTTTTTCCACCCCATTGTTTGAAAAAGAAGGGAACTTCATTTTGTAAACATTGCTTTTTTATTTCAATGACCCATTCTTTTTTCATTGGTCGCGCTTTGGGTCCGCTTTCTCCACCTACAATTACCCAATCAATTTTTTTTAAGTTGAGATGAGAAAGAGGACCAAGTAACGGTTCGAGCGAAAGAAATTTTGTGAACGCAGAAGTTTTTCTCAGTTCATCTATTCGCCAAGTCATTTCTTCATTTTCAACAGAAACTCCCATCCAAATATTTGAAGTCCAAGAGAGATGTTTGCTGTATTCAGAAAGAACGTCAGCGCGTTTGGTAAGAACTTGAAACGTATGCTGCGAACATTCATTCATTATGCGAAAAACTTTTTGAATGTAACTCAAAGGAATTTCTTCGTGAAATAAATCGCTCATTGAATTGACGAATACTAATTTCGGTTTATGCCACGAGTACGGAATTTCCAACGCCTCGGGTTGAAGCGCTAATTGGAAACCATTTTTATATTTCTCCAGCCCCATCGCTTGCAAACGCTTCGACATTATTTCTGCGTAACAATTTTTACAACCAGCGGAAATTTTTGTGCATCCCGTTGTCGGATTCCACGTCATTTCCGTCCATTCAATGTGTGATTGTGCCATAATAATTCGTAAGAAATTATGCAATTAATTTGAAATAAACTTTCTTTTCCCATCGTGGAGAATGATATTTATAATCAAGGTAAAACCAACCGTTCCTGACCTTTAACCCGTTATCGTCTTCGACTTCCATTTTCTTTTCAGATTGCCACCATCGAAACACTTGAATAGTATGTGTAGGTAAATATCCATTTCTTAATCCAAACTCATAAATATCTCTGTTTGAAATTCTATAGTCAGAACGTAATAGACTTTCTAATAGACTTGGATAATTCGAGTGCACAACGGAGGAAAAAAGATCTCCGGTCTTTTCAAGACGAAACCCTTTTCCTTGTTCGGAATCTATTTTCCACTTTGCTTCTAACATCTTTTCGAATCCCCGAATATGACTTGTAAAAAAGAAAAGGGAATAAACATTTTGTGGATCTCTTTGTAATCTAAATGTATCAACAAAGAAATTCTTTAAGGTTACTTTTAGTGATTCTTTTATTTTATTTATAAAATCTTCAGGTGAATCGAAACGAGGAATGTTGGATTGAAATATTTCTGTAATCAATTCTACTAAATATTCCGTTCCAGTAATTTCCTTTCGCATTGCAACATTAGCATAACGATACATCTGAGAAATGGGTAAGAATAATAATACTTCTGAATGATTGCCTTTTAGTAATTTTTCTATTTGTAAAATACGAATGTCTTTGTAACCATACGGGTCAATAAAGATTATTGCTTTCTCATCTATTGAAAGTTGTGTAATTTCTCTTATTGCGATTTCTATCAGGTCACTATAGTTTTTTGATTCAAATACTATTTCTGAATTATTGGGTTGAAAGATTTTTGAACAATGTTCTTTTAGTTTCTTTATTTTTATTTCATCTACATCATTGAACAGTACCTTAATCCTTGGACAAGAATTGTTATTTTCGAAGTAATGGTTCTTAATTACTTCAAGCGCAACTATCGGGCTTCCCTTTTCGCCGTTGTCATACATTCCTTCTCCACAAAATAAATCATATAGATAAATTTTTTCCGTGTGTTTATCTCTTGAAATTATATTCAAAAAAGTTGAAAGGTATCTGCCGTATAATTCAACTTTTGCTTTCGAATGCTCAAGCATCACTTTCTTGGGATCTAGCTTTTCCATTTTATTTCGTATTACAAGTCGTTTGGTAAAAGTTGTTTAGAGTTTGATTTTATCTCAATCATAAATTCCCCTTGGGTTTCTCGTCTTTGTGAGTTTCACATCTTGCAATTGCGAATCGAGAATACGGATTTCAAATTGCCAATGGCGATACAATCCCGTTGGTACCCACGAGAAATTCATTGTCCAGCAATGTAAATCGCGGCTGATGTTGATGGATGGGGCGGCAAGTTGTTTTCGCACAAAATCATAATTTCCCTGAACAGAAAGTTTCCACAGTTGCGTGAGAGAAAAACTCAAACCTCCAATCATTGAAGAATTACGCGAACCGATTACTCCTCCTTGCTGGCTTTGCGAAAAATCCCACGACAAACTGAGCGACCACGGCAACGCAGGTGGTTCCTCGTTACGCGAATCGTTGCTTTGTTGGGTGCCTGTTTGTGTTGTATCAATTTCAGTTGATGCATTTGTTTCTTTATCTGATTTCAAAAAATTTTTTATTCGCTCGTTGGAAAGAGAAGTGGATAATAAAAGACGAATGTTCGTTAGGTCGCCGAATTTTCCATCGCTCAAATAAAATTTATTGATGCGGCGATTGGAAACTTTGTCGAGTTGATACAAATTATACGAACCGCCGCCGCCCACATCCAAAATACCTGCAACGTTGGAATTGTAATTGAAATTGACTTCATTGAAATTCAAACTGTCGCGCCGAAAATCGTATCCGCTTCCGAAACTTAAATTCAGCAACTGAATTTTCTTTCCTTTGTCGAGTGTGTCTTTCGGGTTCGGCAGCGTTTTCATTTCAAAATTATTTCCCGCGCCAAAACCTAACGTCATCGAAGCGCGAGGAGACCTCAATCCATAAATTTGTCTTGCGTGTGTGAATGAAAGCGACGGAGAAAATGTATGGCGAAACGCATTTATGCCAAGCACATTCGGTTGCAACATTCCATACAGTTTTGTTCCAACGGAAATGCCTTCGGAAATATTACCCGTAGTTCTCCACGTTCGTGATGTATCAAACGTAAGCGAACTATCGAGCGAACTGCGATACGGTTGTTCTGTTCGTAAGAATGAGCGCGATTCATTGATAGAAAAAAAAGGCGAAACAGAAAAGTAACCGAGTTTCGGCGTAAAACTTATACTTGCATTTTGTCCGAGTGAACGATTTGTTCCGCGTTGAAATGTTTCTGCTGTGCGAAAAGAAATAATTCCGTTGTCGTTAAATTTTATTCCGCCGACTTTCTGAAATGTTTTTGACGTTTGGTTTGTTGCGCTTGCGCTGTAATTGTACCCGATGAGTTCGTACCATTGAAAATCGGAACTCGAACTTTTCTTTCGGAACGGATAGGTGACAGAACGGGAAAAGGAAAGTGATGGAAGCGTTGCATCAATACTACCATCACGAAGATTTTGTCTGCGGAAAATGCCAGCATTTAAGCTATGCGGCGTTCCTTCCCAAACTTTTGAATACGATGCTCGCGAATCAATTGATTGCCGTAATGCATCGTTGTAATTATTTGTGAGAACGTATGAGTTACTGCTTGCAAAACGAAAATCCACGTTGACATGCGATGTCGGGTCAATTGTTTGATGGTGCTGAATTGCAAGATTGTACGCTTCTTCAACGGAATAATCAGGGTCAGTTTTTTCATTGTACCGATAGCGACGAAAATCTCCGGAAATTCCTCCGTTGAAATAGTAACGAAGGTTATACCGAAAACCTGAGTTCAGCGCATAACTTCCTTTGGAAAATAAATCTGTTGTCGTTGTCAAATCGGTGTAATCATCAATCTCCCAATAATAGCCGAGATGACTTAAGTAACGACCGAAACGCGCATCTTCACCGAATGCAGGAGCAATTAATCCCGAGCGTCTTCCGCTTTTGTTGGGAAAAACTCCGAACGGAAGCGCAAACACGGGGGCATCAGCGATGTATAAATAAATCGGCTCTGCGACAACACGGTTGCGTGGAACAAGTTTCATCTTCGGCGAGAAGAAATAATAATGCGGCGTATCGAGAGCGCAGGTAGTGTATCGCCCATCGGCTACATAGATAACATCGTTTTTGATGCGCTTGATTTTTTCGCCATAATAATATCCTTTGTCAATTTGCGTTTCAGCGAGGATAATTCTTCCGCGCTGCGTTTTGAAATTATAGGCAAGTTGCTCACCGTAATATTCTTCACCGCCGTCCACGAGTTTTGCTTTTAAACTTTGCCGTTGTTTTTTTTCGTCTTCTGCAGTTGGTTTTTTCTTTTGTTGGGAAGTATCGCTCTGTTCCTCGTTTAAAGTTTCCCCCGCCGTATCTCCCGTTGCTATGACGTATGATGAATCCCACTTCATTGAAATATGATACGCATTCAAATCCATCTGGCGGTACTGCACGTTTCCTTTCTTAAACATCTGCATCTCATTTGTTTGCAGTGAAAAAGAAATGGAGTCGCTTGCCGAATACGTAACAAGCGTGTCAATATCGTTTTCGTTTTGTTGTTTCGATGAAAGAATTGTCGAATCGGTTTTCACCGAGTCAGGAGAAACAACGATAGAATCGTTTGTTTGGGAAAAAAGAAAAGAAGGGGAGAGAAAAAGGAAAAGAAAAATTTTTGGTAACTTGATAACTTGGGATTTAAGATTTTTTAGCAACAAGACATTCACCCGCCTCCGGCGGGCAAGAAGGCACCAAGAAATTATATTGTGTTGAACAATGCCCACATCTCAAAACGCAAATCAACCTAAAACCAAACTTGCCGCACCTAACATTCCCGCTTTATTTTCCAATGTTGCCGGAATGACAAGGCATTCATCCTGATGAGGACGAAGGACGTGAGCGCGCAATGATTTTTCTACCGATTCGAGAAGATAAGGACCTGCGGCGGCAACACCTCCGCCGAGAATGACTGTGGGAATGTCAAGAAGATTGACAGCGGATGCGAGTGCGATTCCCAAGAGCGCAGCGGCTTCGGTCATTATTTCGTGCGCAAGGGCATCTCGTTTATGCGCGGC
>JAGXRH010000109.1 GCA_018335975.1 Ignavibacteriales bacterium | reverse complement strand
GCGCGTATCACCTGTATTGTACGTGAAGGAGAAAATCCGGTTAATGCAGTGCAATTATTTTATCGTGTCAATTATGGGGTATTTCAACCACTTTCAATGGCAGCAACAAGTGGTGATACTTTGTATGAAGCAGTTATTCCACAACAATCTGTTAACTCTTTTGTCAATTATTTTATCAAAGTGGCTGATGACAACGACAGTGTTACCATTCTCGCAAGTTCTGCAACGGACGGCTCGCAGTTAGATACATCGAAAGGATTTTTCTTTTACACTGTGCTTAACAGGGCTTTAACCATTGCAGATATTCAATATACTCCATTTCTGAATGGTCGTAGCGGTTATATCGGAGCAGTAATTCCGGTTTCAGGTTTTGTAACTGCAGATACAGCACATTTACGTTCAACTCCGTTAACAGGCGGCGGAACAAGTACGTGGTATATTCAGGATAGTTCTACAGCGTGGAATGGAATTTGGGTTGTTGGCGCTGAATCACTTCTTGCTTCAACAAAGAATAATGACAATATAACTGTAACCGGCACAATTCAAGAACAATTTAGCGTTACGCGCATTGGGGCGGTTTCAAATGTTGTAATAAATTCAACCGGAAATCCTTTGAGAAATCCCATATCATTAACTACCGGCACATTTGGACCATCGGTAGGAAACGGAAATCCCATTGCTGAACCATTCGAAGGCGGACTTGTTGCATTAGATTCGGTAACTGTAACAAATGTATTTCCTACTTTCGCCGACCCGACAGAATATGAAGTTGATGATGGCACAGGACCAATTATTGTCCGGCGCGATGGAAAGAACACTTACTCCAACGTCGAAGCAGACACAATTTTTGGCTATACTATTCTACGACAAGGGGATAAAATAGGAAGATTGGTTGGCGTGATGTACTTTGCAAATAACAGATATAAAATCGTTCCTCGCACCAACAGCGATTTCATTGATGTTATGCATGTTGGAGTTTTAGAACGCGAACAAACTCTCCCAGAAGGATTTGTATTACACCAAAATTATCCCAATCCGTTCAATCCATCATCAAACATTCGATTTGCAATTGCAAGTTCTGATTTTGTTTCACTGAAAATTTTTGATGTGCTTGGAAGAGAAGTCGCAACACTTGTCAATGAAACGTTGGAAGCCGGAACATATACGGCAAAATGGAATGCAACGGGTGTTCCGAGCGGAATGTATTTTTATCGCCTTTCGTCAGGAACAAACACTGAGACCAAAAAAATGGTTTTACTAAAGTAAGCGGTGAGAACCATATCTCGTCATTGTGATTCGGCGCTGTAAGTGAAATTTATTTCGATTAGTATTCTCGTTACTCTCCTTTTCTCGTTCGGTTGCAGAAAATCTCCAACGGATGCCGAGAAACCAAATGAGTTGCCGGTTGCTTTTCTTTGGATTTATCCTCCGAGTGAAGATTCACTTGCGTTGGGAATTTCGAAGCAACGGATTCATTGGTGGGGAGAGGACAATGACGGATACCTTAAGGGGTTTTTAGTCGGTATCGGAAAAACGGAAGAAAGCGCTTCGTGGAGTTTTAAAACAAATAATGATTCTTTGGTTGCTTTTCCTTTGCAAAGTGATAAAGATACGTTCATAGTGTTTATCCGTGCGATTGATAATCATTTACGAGAAATAATTATTGATGGTAGTACAATAGTCCTTACTTCAATACCATTTATTGACAACGACAGAAACGATTCCCTTTCTTCTGGTGATATTGAACTCCCTTCATTAATAAAAGCGATGGGGGTAACTGCCAAACAAAAATTTCCCATAAAAAATTTACCTCCGTCGGTCGCTTTTGAGAAAACATCCGATGGGATAACGATACAGCCGCCTGATACTTCATTCACGGTTGTTACATTTTCTTGGCTCGGCAGCGACCCCGACGGCGATAACACAATTACGAAGTATCAGATTGCTTTGAATGATACTTCGCCGGACAAATGGACAACGCTCGATTCAACGGTGAACTTTGTTACGCTCGTTGTTTCACGGGATGTTTCTAATAACAGCATCGGTGAAGTGCCGGCAGATATTTATCTCGGAAAATACAGTCCGAGTATGCGCCGCCGTGGTCAGGTTCGGGGATTGCGGCTTGATGATAACAATCGTTTATACTTACGCGCAATAGACCTTGGCGAAGATACGAGTGCGATAATTCAACTGCCGGATACAGGGAGAACGTGGTTTGTAAAAAAGCCAAAGAGCGCATTGCTTCTTATTGAAGATTACATTGGTACATCAGGAATAAACTCTCCCGATTCTGTTAGGGAATTTTACCGGAATATTTTTACGCAAATTCCTAATTCTCCCTATATAGTAAGCGACAGTGTTCGAAATTTTGATATTATCAGTTTTCGTTCGAATGCCGGCGCTTCAATTCCAAAATATCAAGACCCGCAATTGATATTAACGCTGCAACTTTTTGATTATGTTTTCTGGTATGCCGGAAGAGTTCCCACCTGGCAAGTTGCAACCCGAGCGCTTTTACTGTACGCATCGGACCTCAATACTACAGGCAGAGTGCTGTTTTCCACCGGATTCAACAATACGCTTCCTCCGGTTGATACCATTGCAAGTTTCACGCCGATTGAATCAACAAGTTCATCCACAGATTCCACTGCGTCTCGCGCGTACCCCGATACAACAATTTCCGATATTGATGCAACAGACTCACTTCCGCAACTCTCATTTCGAGAAAGTCAATCTGCCCATTCGTTCTTTGAAATCAGAAATATGTATCCCCGCAGTACGTCGCAGGCAATGTATCAAATTGATTCCCTGATTTCAAAACCGCCGTCATTGCGTAAGTTTAATCCAACAATAGGAGTGCGCGACCTCAACAATCGTTTTATAATGATGGGCGTTCCCCTGCATATCCTTAACGGAATAAACAATAACGGCGAAAGAGGGTTACCGCTTTTTCTCAATAAAGTCTTCGGCGATATTTTTAAGAGGCAAATTCAATGAAGATACGATTTCGGATTTCAGATTTTGGATATGAGTTACATAAACTCGTATCGCGGTTTGCATATCGCACATCGAATTTAGTTTTGTTGATGTTGTTCGTTTCGGTTTCATTTCTCCATTCGCAGACAAAAGGAATCATTTCCGGAAAAGTTACAGATAAACGCACGAACGAAGCCCTTCCCGCTGTAAATATTTTGATTAAAGGAACGTATTACGGCGCGGCGTCCGACCTTGATGGAAACTATAAAATTTTAAATGTGAATCCCGGGACATACGCGCTTAATGTAACTTTACTCGGATACAAAGCCTTTCAAATGACTGGGATTGTTGTTCAGGAAGGAAAAACGACTGATGTAGATATCAAATTGGAAGAAACATCTCTTACACTTGACCAGGAGGTAGTTGTAATAGGGGAGAAGCCCTTATTTAATATCGAAGAAACATCAAGCAGGCGGACTACAAAAGGAGAAGACCTCCAAGCGGCGGCAATTCAAAAAGTTGAAGATGCTGTCGCACTGCAAGTAGGCGTTACCAAAAGCGATGATGAAATCCACATTCGTGGTGGAAGAACATACGAGAATGCGTATTTGGTAAATGGTGTTTCCGTTCAAGACCCGCTTTCCGGCTCCGGATTTGGTTTACAATTGGGCTCCGATGCAATTGAAGAAATTGAAGTTTTGACCGGTGGTTATAATGCTGAATACGGTCAGGCAACTTCGGGAATTGTCAACACAAAAATAAAAGAAGGTTCAGAAAAATATACCGGAAGTTTCAATTATCGCAGGGACCATTTTGGTTTCAATGCAACATCCCGTTCTAATTTTAACACTGATATTTATTCTGCATCCCTCAGTGGACCTCTCGGACCTGTAAAGTTTTTTGGAAGTGTTGATGCAAGTTTTTCTGATGATTTTACACGATGGTATGAAAAAACAATCAAAGGGAAGCCCGTTGGTTACGCGATAAGTTCTCCGAATGGATTACATTCGAGCACCTTTTATGGGAGCCAATTCGCCCCGAGGCAAAATAACAGAATTTCCTTACTCGGTAATTTGTCGTGGAGACCATCCTCTGTTACGAAGCTTTCTCTGATGGTCTCTAACTCCGTGAGCATCAACCAAAACACAAAAACAGTACAAGCCACGCTCGAACGTGTTGAGTCGGCTCCCGGGTTTCAATATCTTTTTCTTCATATTCCGGATAGCGCGGCAACGTTTACCTCAATCAATACTCTGGGTTCGCTAAGTTTTGTTCACACACTTAGTCCAAAAACATTTTACGAATTGCAATTCAGTTTGTACACAGCGCACGTTCGCGGGGACAATAACGGAAAAGATAATAACGGCGATGGAAAAGTAAACTGGGACGATTATTCCGAACCGCAGGATATTGTTACTTTTCCGATTGACACTTTTCGATATTCGCCTGAAACACTTCGCGTAGTTCCGGGAGATGGATTTTACGATATCGGAAGTCCCTCTGTCTGGCGCGACCACTTCATTCGTGAATACGGATTGAAAGCGGATTTAACTCACCACTTCACTGAAAACAATAAATTAAAAACCGGTTTCGAATCAAAATTTCAGGAAATGCGCTATATAGATGTTTCGCAGCCGTGGATAAAAAAATTCGGAATAGATAACGATAAATATATTGTGTACCCTGCATCGGGAGCATTGTATGCACAAAATGCAATATCCATTTCGGGAATGATACTGAACAGCGGTTTGCGTTTGGATTACTGGTTCCCGGGAAAACATGTTGATGATGCAGTTTCCGACCCGCAAAAAACGCTTGTTGCAGATGTGCTACGGTCGCGATACGATGATGAAACCTTTCAGGGATTCGACTTCAGTTGGAAGGATGGATTTCACTCAGCCAACCGGAGATGGAAAGCAAGAATCAGTCCCCGTATCGGAATTTCGCATCCGATTTCTGATAATCAAACTTTGTTTTTTTCCTACGGGCATTTTTCAAAACTTCCTCGCCCGCAATTTGTGTATTCAAAACTTACTGCAACATCGGCTAAATCTTCTTCTCAAGTCGTCGGAAATCCGAATTTAAATCCCGAAACAACAGTTGCCTACGAATTAGGATTCCGGTATCAGGTAACAGAGAATGACGTTCTCTCGTTAACAACCTATTATAAAGATATTTTTGATTACATCACTGCGCTCACAGTCGCATTTAGAAATCCGCGTACGCGTGGAACATATACTACGTACATCAATCAGGATTACGCCCGGTCGCGTGGCGCAGAATTAGAGTATAAAAAGCGAATCGGTAATTGGTTTCGCGGTACCTTGAGTGGTTCGTATTCAATTGCGACTGGAAAAAGTTCAAGTTCTACGGAACAGATTTTCAACACCGGCGAAGGAAGGCGTGAAACCACGACAGAAAATTTTCTCGTCTGGGACCGTCCCGTTCAAATTACGGCGCATTTAAATTTTGATGTGAAAAAAAATAACCCGCTGTTCGGCATGACCGGCGTTTTGGAAGATATGACCGCGTATGTAAAAATCTTCTTTCAATCGGGTAAACGCTATTCGCCGCTGGTTTTTTCAGAAGTGGATTCCATCAATTTTTCTCCATCAAGAAATATTTACCGCGAAGAACCAAAAAATTATATGGATGGTATCGGCGATAACTGGTTTTACGTCAACGTGAATTTAGAGAAAAACTTTGATATCAATTTCGGGAGATTGGTTTTTAATCTGGAAATTCAAAACCTGTTTGATAATAAAAATTCTCAAATACTCAACCCGGTGACAGGTCGTGCGTATGAATATGGAGATGATGTTCCTCTTTCAAGCCAATGGAACGACCCGCGGTATCCCGATTTAATAAAACCGATTGCAACGTTTCCGTATAATCCCGCCCGATATTTAAGTCCACGAACATTCCGCGTTGGGATAGCATTTCGATTTTAGCAAATGACAGTACGTTTATTACGAAATAACATCATCCTAACTTTGTTGAGAAAAATACAATCATTCGTACTTTTCGCTGCAATAGTATTGATATTTCAATCCAATGTTTATGCTCAACTTATTCCCAATCTCGGCGGACAGCGGGCGGGGATTTCTTCATTTCAATTCTTAAAAATTGGAGTAGGTGCGCGTGGCTCTGCAATGGGGGAGTCGTTTATCGCTGTCGTGAATGATGCTTCTGCACTCTACTGGAATCCCGCGGGAATAGCGCACATT
>JAGXRH010000108.1 GCA_018335975.1 Ignavibacteriales bacterium | reverse complement strand
GCCGCAAGGCCTCCAGTACCGGCTCGGCCAGGGCCGGGTCGACCGCTGCCGTTTGTCGGCTAATGGTTTCGCGGAGCAGGTAGATGTAGTTGTCGTTTAATACCGGTAAACAGTCAATGGTCAGCATGGCGTTAAATATAGGCATGGTTCAAAGCTTGGTCGTTCGGAGTTTACCGCAATATGTAATGGCGCATAAAACAGCATGCAGGGTTACAATCGTTAAATAACGTCTTCATTCAATTTCTTGCCAATAAACTCATGCAACATTTCATCTGGAATATCGATCCTATTTTTATCGACTTTGGCCTCATAAAAATCCGCTGGTATGGCTTGATGTTCGCCATGGGTTTCGTCGGCAGTTTTATGACCATGCAGTGGATATATCAGCGCGAGGGTCGGAATGTCGAAGAACTGGATACCTTGCTTTGGTATATGGTGATCGCCACCATAGTCGGCGCTCGATTGGGACATACTTTGTTCTACGACCCGGCCTATTATCTGTCGCACCCCGTCAAGATTCTGGCAATATGGGAAGGCGGTTTGGCTAGTCATGGCGCCGCAATAGGCATACTGACCGCTTTATATTTATATCGGCGTCGATTTGGCGATAGTTATTTCTGGTTGCTGGATAGAGTGACTATTCCGACAGCACTGGCCGGCGCTTTAATCAGGATTGGGAATTTTTTCAATTCGGAAATTTTGGGTTTGCCGACTCAAGAACCTTGGGGGGTGATTTTCGCTCGGGTCGATCCATTGCCGCGCCATCCCGTGCAATTGTACGAGGCTTTGGGGTATTTGCTGGTGTATGGTGTTTGCTTGCAAATTTACAAAAAGCAAGCCGGCAAGCCGGGGTTTGTGTTCGGCTGTTTTCTTGTCATGATGTTCAGTGCGCGCTTTCTGTTGGAATATTTCAAAACCGAACAAGCCATGTACAACACCGGTTTGGCCATGACGGCCGGGCAATTGCTCAGTATTCCGTTTTTTTTGGCGGGTATCGTTTGCGTCGTCTGGTCGCTGAAAAACCACTCGAGCAAGACGCTTGCGTAATCGTTTATAATTACAAGCTTTTTCCAGTTACCGGGTTAGTCCGGTGTTTTGCTTGGGTTTTGAGAGTGCATGCAAGAAATTAATCCCATTAAATACAAAATTGCCGATTTACGCGAACGTAGTGCCGGGCTGAAAATCTACCTCGATTTCGACAGCAAAAGCGAACGCTTGGTGGAAGTGCTGCGCGAGCTGGAGGACCCGGCGATCTGGAACAAACCGGAACAGGCGCAGGCGATGGGTAAAGAGCGCGCCATGCTGGAAGACATCGTCCTGACTATCAAGGATCTGGAACAAGGGCTCAACGACGCCGAAGAATTGCTGCTGATGGCGGTGGAAGAAAATGACGAAGACACCGTCGATACCGTGGCCGCCGACCTGGAACAGTACGAAAAGCAGGTCGCCCATCTGGAATTTCAGCGTATGTTTAGCGGCGAAATGGATGCCAATAATGCGTTTTTGGATATTCAATCCGGTTCCGGCGGCACCGAAGCCCAGGATTGGGCGTCGATGATAGAACGCATGTATTTGCGTTGGGGCGAGGCCAAGGGCTTTAAAACCGAACTGATCGAAGAATCGCCCGGCGACGTGGCGGGCATCAAAAGCGCCACCATCAAATTCGAAGGGCCGTACGCCTTCGGCTGGTTGCGCACCGAAACCGGCGTGCATCGTTTGGTGCGCAAGTCGCCGTTCGATTCCGGCAACCGCCGGCATACCTCGTTTGCTTCCGTTTTCGTCTCGCCGGAAATCGACGACGATATAGAAATCGAGATCAATCCGGCCGATCTGCGCATCGACGTCTACCGGGCCAGCGGCGCCGGCGGGCAGCACGTCAACCGGACCGAATCGGCGGTACGGATAACCCACGCGCCCAGTGGCATCGTAACTCAATGCCAAAGCGACCGCTCACAGCATAAGAATAAAGATACGGCGATGAAGCAGCTCAAAGCCAAGCTCTATGAAATGGAAATGCTGAAACGTAGCGAAAGCCAGCAGGCGGTGGAAGATTCCAAGTCAGACATAGGTTGGGGCAGCCAGATTCGCTCGTATGTACTGGATCAATCCCGCATCAAGGACCTGCGCACCAATGTCGAAACCGGCAATACTCAGGCGGTGTTGGATGGTGCGCTGGATCAGTTTATCGAAGCCAGTTTGAAGAGCGGCTTGTAATTTTGCTAGCTGTTGATTTATGCCCACTGTATTGAGGATTGGCGGTTACCGCTTTTTCTTTTACAGCAATGAAAATGGCGAGCCCGCGCATATTCATATCCAATATGAAAAAGCCTTGGCAAAATTTTGGCTCAAACCGGTTGCTTACGCTAGCAGCAGTGGTTTTTCCGCGCACGAATTAACTAAGTTGAATAAACTGGTTGAAGAAAATCAACCCATTTTATTGGAGGCCTGGAATGAATTCTTTAGCCGTTGAGATGCCTAGAGCATCGTCGGTTACTTGTACCGAACAGGAGCTAACCGTGTTTTTAGCAGACGGGCGACATATTTCGGTTCCCATCGTCTGGTTTCCGCGCTTGGCAAAAGCCGATGCGCAACAGCGAGCGGACTATGAAATTTTAGGTGATGGCGAGGGTATACATTGGCCGCAGATTGATGAAGATATTTCAGTATTTGGGTTGATTGCGGGTAAGCCGTCGGTTGAGTTCAATGCAACCTAAGCTGTAAGGCGCGTATGCTAAAAAAGTTGACCGTAGAAAATTTTACTAATTTTGATAAGGCCGAGTTTAACTTTGTACCTGGTATCAATATTATTATTGGCGAAAATTCTAGCGGTAAAAGTCACGTGTTGAAGCTTGCTTATAGTGTGGCGAGTATTTGGAATCAATGCGGGAAAGAAGGTTGGAAAATTAGTCTAAAAAATAAGCTTTATAATGTGTTCGGAGTTTCGAAACTTGGAGATTTACAGTCTCTAAATAATAAGTTTATTTCAGGTGGTTTGACGCGAATTATTTTTGAGTTTTCAGTAAATCATAAAAATAAACAGTCTGAAATATTGGACGTTACTTTGGGGGTTGACAGCATTAATGTGAGGCAACATCCTACTGCGCCATTAATGAAGTTGCCTATTTTTTTTCCGGCGAAAGAAGTGCTTTCTCTATTTCCGAACTTTGTCACGCTTTACGAGAAATATCATTTATCGTTTGATGAAACCTATTACGATCTATGTAAGGCCATTGATAACCCTTTGTTGAAAAAGCCTAATCAAACCCTCATCGATTCAATCGAATCAATTGTTGGTGGAAAATTTTTTGTAAGAGATAATAAATTTTATCTGGACACTGATCAAGGGGAAATCAATATCTTTATGGTAGCCGAAGGGTGGCGTAAATTGGGGATGCTTTCCTATTTGATCGCCAATGATTCACTTAAGGAAGAGAGTATTTTATTTTGGGATGAGCCGGAAACAAATTTGAACCCAAGGCTTATAAAGCAGTTGGCTGGTATTTTGATTGAGTTGACTAAATACAATGTGCAGGTGGTTATTGCTACGCATAATTTATTCTTGCTTAAATATTTTGATTATTTGATAAGTGAGAAAAATTCAGAGATTACTTCAGCATTTTTTAATTTAGCGCGAAGTGAGCAAGGTATTAGTGTGGAACAAGGGGCTAGACTGCATCAGCTTGCTAGCATCGTTGCTCTAAATGAGGAATTAGAGCTTTACGATAAAGAGCAAGAGGCGTTTTACTCTAGCTTATAACGGAACCTATTTAATTTATGCCAACCATTATTTCAGAGGGGAAAGGAGTCCGAGCGTTGACTTTTGAGTTTTCTGATAAATGGCAAGTATATAAATATGATGAAGTCAATACTGAAAATTTCTACAATAAATTTAAAGGTAATGGATATAAAGCAATAGATTTTATTGCTAAATCCGATAAAAGTTTTTTGTTAATTGAAGTTAAATATGTTTTGGCAGAAGATGAACGAAGTAGCCTCCGGCTTAAGCCTGAAGACCTGAGATACCTAGCTGTTCTTCAAGAACTAAAATCAAAATTAAGCGAAGAGGAACTAAAATTGGTTTCATTCAAAAACAAGCGTCCTTATCTTGTGGATGAAATCGATAAGAAAGTTAGGGATACATTAGTTGGGTTGTTTGCAAGTTACCGTCACAATGATTCGAAACTCTCTGCTTACAATCGATCTTTAGTTTTAGATAATAAACCTATCTTTATAATAGTTTTTCTGGAACGAAACCAAGAACTTAACAAGCCAGAAAATTTTAAGCCTATGGCTTCTAATTTAAAAAAGGCCATTGAACAAAAATTGAGTTTTTTGGGTGATATTAGAGTCGATGTGGTCAATACGCTTACAATACCTGAATCATTGGGAATAAACGTTCAAGCTGGCAGTATCGGTACTTAGAATTAATTGACTGGAACGTTATTATGAAACATTTCAATCGCATTACATTCGACCCAAGCGTTATGGGTGGTAAGCCTTGTTTGCGCGGTTTGCGGGTAACGGTTGGCATGATAGTCGGTCTGGTGGCCAGCGGCTATGCAACTAAAGATATTCTTGCGCTATATCCCTATTTGGAAGCCGAAGATATTACCGAAGCACTCCGTTTTGCCGCCTGGCGGTCGGAAGAAATCGAATTGCCGCTCGTTGCGGCATGAAGATTTTGTTGGATATGAATCTTTCGCCTGCATGGGTGCCTATTCTGCAGCAAGCTGGATTTGAAGTGTTTCATAGGAGTGAATTAGGCGCGGCGGATGCACCTGATGCTGAATTATTTTCTTGGGATCGTGAACAAGGCGCTATTGTTTTTACCCATGATATGGATTTTGGCACCCTACTTGCGCTTACCGGCGCGGAAGCCCCCAGCGTTTTTCAAATTCGTACCTATGATATGACGCCGGCGGTCCTGGGAAATCGCGCGATTCAATTATTGCGTCGATTTGAAAGCCAACTGAATGCTGGGGCTTTGGTTGTTGCCGACGAATTAAAAGAGCGCGTGCGCTTATTACCTTTGGTTCGATAATCTACTTATTTCGAACTCCCGTTTTTCTGAAAACCAAAACTTAGTTGATTTAAATAACCATCATGTCAGAACTCGAACAAGACGAACAAGAACAGATCAGGCAACGCCGCGAAAAACTCAATATCATCCGCGAAGAGGGTATCGCATTTCCGACCGACTTTCGCCGTAACGTGGTGGCGGGGGAGCTATTAGCCGAATACGGCGAAAAGTCCGAAGAAGAATTAACGGCCGAGCCGATCCGGGTCAAAATCGCCGGCCGCATGATGACCCGCCGTATCATGGGCAAGGCCAGTTTTTGCCATTTGCAAGACATGTCCGGACAAATTCAGGTCTATGTGGCACGCGACAACCTGCCGGAAGGCGTTTACAACGACCAGTTCAAAAAATGGGATATCGGCGATATCGTCGGTGCCGAGGGCGTGTTGTTCAAAACCAAAACGGGCGAACTGAGCGTCAAAGTCGACAGCATCCGCTTGCTGACCAAAGCGCTACGGCCGCTGCCGGAAAAATTCCACGGCATTGCCGATCAGGAGATCAAATACCGCCAGCGTTATTTGGATTTGATCATGAGCGACGAGGCGCGCAAAACCTTTCTGATGCGTTCCAAAATCGTCAATTACATTCGGGATTTTTTAACCCAGCGCAATTTCCTGGAAGTGGAAACCCCGATGATGCAGGTGATTCCGGGCGGCGCTACCGCGCGGCCGTTTACCACGTTTCACAACGCGCTCGACATGGACTTGTATCTGCGCATCGCGCCGGAATTGTATCTGAAACGGCTGGTGGTGGGCGGTTTCGAGCGGGTGTTCGAGATCAACCGCAACTTCCGCAACGAAGGTTTGTCGACCCGGCATAACCCGGAATTTACCATGCTGGAGTTCTATCAGGCTTATGCCGAATACGGCGACCTGATGGATTTAACCGAAGCCATGCTGCGCGGCATTGCCGAAGATATCGTCGGTAAAGCCATCATCGAATACCAAGGCGAGCAATACGATTTCGGCAAGCCGTTCGCGCGCATGACAGTGCTGGAGTCGATTCTGCATTTCAACCCCGATCTGACTCTGGCCGATCTGAACAGCCGTGAAGCGGCCGTTAAAGTGGCGGAAAATCTAAAAATTCCGCTGAAGGACAGTTACGGCTTGGGCAAAATCCAGATCGAAATTTTCGAAAAAACCGTCGAGCACCGGCTGATGAACCCGACCTTCATCACCGCCTATCCG
>JAGXRH010000107.1 GCA_018335975.1 Ignavibacteriales bacterium | reverse complement strand
CAAGGAACGGTATATCCGTAAACTCCATTCGGTAATTTGAAAATACTTTGATGGTTATCTAAATCATCGAGTTCACGAACATTGTGTATTACACGTAATTCTTCAACTGAATTTGCTGTATCTATTTTCATTTTGTGTTTCCTTCTGATTTCTGTTGTTAAAATTTTCCTTAAAATATACTTTGTTACCTTTGAGAAAATGACATCATTTTGTGAGGGAAAAAGAATTACACGTTTAAAATAAATAATGCCACCCTGTTAAGTGGCATTATTCTTTAGAATATTATTCAATCTTGAACTTTAGAGTTTTATTCTTCGCCATCAATGAAAAAGTGTTTATCTAATACTCTTAAAATTGTATTTTGAACCACGTAAGCCTCACCAACACCCCTTTTCCTAGATTGGGATTTCCAATCATATTCTATTAACTTATTGCAATGGTTGGCTTTGAATTCATTTATAAGTGTTTGATAAAATGTTACCAATTTTTTGTATTCATTTATACACTCATTCGTATTTTTGGGCTTTCCTTTTTTAAGTATTCTCACTCTTTCGATATTAGAAATAGTTTGAAGTATGTTTATTGCAATACGGGTTCTCCTATCGTATATCGGAAAAACATTTGGACGACACCAATGCATAAATTTTGAAATAAATACTAAATACTTATCTGTGTTCGCACCTAATATGATCGGAAATATATCATCAATCAAAGAAAAAAGTTTGTTTTGATCATAGTTAGTCAAATAATCAAAATCATCAAGAGTAATAAGCAAGCGATTCATTTTAGGGAGGTTTTCTTTCAACTTTTTAAAAATATTTTTTGTTGCATCCTGATCTGTTCTCGTGTTTATTCCTTTCCACCACTCAGATATAGTAAGTATTTGTTGAGGTAATGTTGACAGCCTTAATACTCTATCAGTGAAAATAGTGCTTGTAGAATAATCTAAAAACTTCCAGTTACCTGAATTGTATGTATCAATTGATGTTTTAATTTCAGTAATGTCGATATTAAATGGCATAAAATTTCCCTTTCAAATAATTTTTAATTGTTTTGTAAAATTTCACGGCACAAATTACAAATTTTCTCTTTCAACTCTTTCGGCTCAATCACCTTTGCTAATTTTCCCCACGGCATAATCCAACTTGCCATTTCGTGCAAACTCGTAACGGTTGCTTCCATTATGAGCGAGCCGTCGTTTTGTGGTTTCAATATTTGGTTTGTGTGCCATCGGCGGTTTTGTATTATGTGCGCAACGGATTTATCAAATTGGATTTTTACATCAAACGTTTTTTTGTAATGCCAAACGCCAAAAACATTTTCGTAATACTTTGCTACGTTAAATTGCGGGGAGAGCGTGAATGTTTGTTCAAGCAGTTTTATTTTGGTCATACTTTCAATCGCATAATGCCGCAACTCGCTATGCTCATTTGCGTAACCAACAACAACCCAACGCTGTCCCAACAGTGAAATCCCGTACGGATTGAGTGTTCGCGTTTCTTTTTTGTCTTCCCAAATATTGTAATGAGAGAATTTCAAAACTCTGCGCGATTCAATTGCTTTGGTTATGGTAACAAACGCCGGCAAAGCGTTCTCTTCCATTTGTTCGCACAACAGTGTAAGACTTTTTTGGAGAACGGATTTCGGCGAAGAGAATGCAACATACATCGCAAGCGCATCGCGGTACTGAGAAAGGGAAAGCGGTTTTTCCAATTGCAACTTTCCGCGTATGCTGTGAATCGCAATTCCCCACGAGCGAAGTTGCAGCAAATCTCTTTCCGCCGTTGCATTACTGATATTGAAACGCGCCTCAATATCTACGATGGAGTGTTTATTCGGTTCTTGTGTAATAAGCGAGAGAATTTCGACTTGTCGTTTAGTTGCGGTGATGATGTTTGCCATAGGTTGCCTTTCGTAATTTTCTTTCCATGAAATTACATTTTTTTAAGATGAATTTTCACGGTGGAAGATAAAGAATGTTTTCAATAAATTTTGCCTCGAAAAAAAGATTCCCGCTTGCGCGGGAATGACAATGTTGAAAAATCTTCAATCTAAATTCTAAAACCTAAAATAGAAAATGATTCATTCTCCACTCTACAACTCCAACAATCTTCTCCAGGATTACAAACACATTCTTGAAGGAATCACCGACGGGTTTTTTGCGCTCGATGAACAATATCGGTTTGCATATTGGAACAAAGCCGCAGAAGAGGGAACGGGATTTTTGCGCAATGAAGTTCTCGGGAAAAATGTGTTCGAAATTTTTCCTAATGCAAAAGACGTTGAACTCGGAGAAAAATATCGCGCGGCGATGGAGACAAAAACGTTTCAACGATTATCAACGCAATACAGTGATGAACGTTTCGATGCGTTTTTTGATGTGAGAATTTTTCCAATGGAAAATGGAATCGTTGTGTTCTTCCACGACATCACGGAAGAAAAGCGGCAACAAAAACAAAAAGAATCTCTCCACGCAATTTCCAAAGCCATAAATTCTGCAGAAACGATTGAGGATTTGTGCGTTGAAGCGGGAAAACACATTGCGCAGTTTCTTGAAATTCCGGAAAACTTTGTGTGCGTTTATCGTTACGATGAACGAAGCGAAATGCTTCATCTCACCGCGCCGCAAATTTCTCAAACGCTTGCGGAAGAATCTCTCTTTCACCAATCACTTTTACTAGAGGAGGAAAGCAAAGAAACCGTTGTGCAGAGCGTCGCTCAAAGTTTGAATCCGATGATTACTGATGAACTCGTGCGCGGAACATTGACGAAACATTTTTTAAGCGATGTGGAAAAGTTGCAACTCAAAACGCTCATTGTTCTTCCGCTTGTTGTGCAAGGGGAATTGTTTGGCGTGTTGGAAGCGATGTCGTTCAAAGAT
Organism: Ignavibacteriales bacterium; assembly: GCA_018335975.1. GTDB lineage: Bacteria > Bacteroidota > Ignavibacteria > UBA10030 > F1-140-MAGs086 > JAGXRH01. The sequence goes on along the minus strand of JAGXRH010000107.1, from coordinate 7,014 downwards.
GTGGAATATGTGAATCACGAATTGCAATTGCTGAACGTGATTGCAAACGAACTCGCCGCGGGAATGAGCCGCAAACGATTGCTCGAAGAAGTGATGGTGCAAAAAATAAACGTGGAACGCGAAGCAAAAAAAACTGCGGAAGCAAACGCAACATTGAAACGATTTCTTGCAACGTTCTCTCACGATTTACGCGCTCCGCTTGCTTCGATTGTCGGATTTTCGGAAGTGATTGCAAACGATTTGGCAACGCTTGAACCGACGCAAGTGCAGGAATTTATGCGCAATATTACCACAAGCGGAAGACATTTGCAGAATTTGATTGGCGATATTCTTGACCTTTCCAAAATTGAATCGGGAACGCTTGAACTGCACGTCGTGAATTATCCCGTTTCATTTTTTACCGATTCAATTCAACGCATTGTGCAATCGCAACTCGATGAGAAAAAAGTTTCATTACAATTTAAAATTGAAAACGATGTTGATGTTATCTCAGTTGACCAAACACGCTTTCAGCAAATACTCGTCAATTTAATTTCCAACGCAATCAAATTTTCTCCCGAAGGAAAAACGATTTCCGTTTCCATGCAACGAAAAGAAAATGACATTGAATTTTCCGTTCGCGATGAAGGAAAAGGAATTGCGCAGGAAGAAATTCACAAACTGTTCCAACCGTTTCATCAAGTTGGCGATAATAAAGTTGGGGGAACCGGACTTGGTTTAGCAATATCAAAACGGCTTGTAGAATTGCACGGCGGGAAAATTTGGATTGAAAGCGAAGAAGAAAAATATTCTGAATTTAAATTCCTTTTGCCGATTGTCGTAAGCAAAGATGAAACGATACACCGCGAAGATGAAGAAATGTTGAGCACGTTGCTGATGGAACACGTTACAAAATTTCGCAACGCAACAACAGAAGAAACAAAACCGCTTGCGTTGCTCGTGGATGATTCGGAACATACAATTCAATTACTGCAAAACTATTTTCACGGCGCAAATTTTCAAACAGAAACTGCTCGCAACGGCGTTGAAGCATTAGAGAAAGCGAAAGAAATAAAACCCGATGTTATTACGCTCGATATTTTGTTGCCGATTCAAAACGGTTGGCGCGTGATGAAAGAACTCAAAGAACATCCCGTAACGAAACACATTCCGATTATTGTTGTTTCCGTTACTGACCAAAAGACTCTTGGCTTTAGTTTAGGAGCAGCTGATTATTTTGTGAAACCGGTATCGAAAGAAGAACTGCTCATTGCTGTGAAACGCGCGTTGCTTGATGCCAATACAAACACTATTCACATTCCGACAACGCTCGTGATTGATGATGATGAAAACTTTTCCGAATTGATTGACGTAATGCTCTCCGGCGAAGGACTTTCTGTATTAAAAGCAATGAGCGGTAAGGAGGGATTACGTTTTGCAGAACAAAGTAAACCGGATGTAATAATCCTCGATATGGTGTTGCCGGATATGTCGGGAATAGAAGTTGCGCACAAATTAAAACAAAATCCCCTCACACGCGAAATTCCGATTATCATTTTAACGTCGCTCGACATTGACGAAGAAATGCGCGAAGAACTCGATGGGATAACGCGAACAATGTTGAACAAATCTTCCTTCACCAAAAAAGATGTGCTGCGGGAAATCGGTTCGATAGAAAAGATGGGCAAGTGAGCGCTGAACCTCGTATCGTCTTCCGGTAACAATACCCACTCCCTCCGCTTTGCAACAACACAAGAAATTGATAAGTTTGTTCGCAAAAATTTTGAACTACCCATTTGCAGAAGAATATTCTATTCGAGAAATTTGAAATACTCGACACGCTGAAAAAAGACGATATCGCCGCCGTCTATTTGGCGAATCATATTTATTTGGGAAAAAAAATCATTCTCAAATCGCTGAACACGCAGTTGCTTCCAGACGAGAGCGTCATTGAGCGTTTTAAGCGCGAAGCAAAAATTCTGGCAAAGTTAGAACATCCGAACATTATCAAAGTGCTGGATTTCGGGATTCATCAGCACTTCTTTTACATTTCGTTTGAGTATTTTGAAAGCGAAAATTTGCGGGTTGCGTTATCGCAAAAAAAGTTTTCGGATGAAGAAAAAAAACATTTGCTCGTTCAAATGTTGAAAGGATTGCAGTATGCGCACGGGAATGGAATAATCCACCGCGACATAAAGCCGGAAAATATTCTCGTCAATAATGCGTTGGAAATTAAGATTGGCGATTTCGGTTTAGCATTATCGCAAAGCGATTTACTGTTGACGCAGCAATATTCTCTCGTGGGAACGCCAAGTTATATGTCGCCGGAACAAATTCAAGGCGAACCGCTAACCGCGCAGACAGATTTATTTTCGCTCGGTATTGTTGCATTTGAAATGTTTAAAGGAAAGCACCCTTTTCTTGGTAATGATATAAACGAAACCATCAACAACATTATCAATTGCGACGAAGAAAGACTGTTCGCGACGTTAAACGATGTGCCGAGTGAAGTTCAAACTGTCATCAAAAAACTTCTGCGGAAAAATCTTAACGAGCGGTATCAAAACGCAGATGATATTTTAGCAATATTTGGAACCGAACCGAAAGAAATTTCTTTTCAACGAAATGGAAGAGAAAATCGAATCAAGAAAGTTGTCTTGCTCGGAGGAGCGATTTCCTTCGTTGTTCTCGTTGTATTTCTTTATTTCAGAAATAATCCGAGCGAACAACCGTACGTGCAGAATGTTCCGTTTGCAAATCAGGAAAGTGTTGCAACGCAAATGATTGACTCGCAAAAAATTCTTCCACAAATTAATTTTGATACAAACCGCGTTCACATTTCCTTGTCAAAGAAAACGAAATTGGATACGACCGATTCAAAATCATTGCCGGATAAAGGTTTTTCTTCTGCGAAAGAAGAAAGCCTTGAACTCAACACGATAATTCCTACAAAACAATTTGGCGAATTATATGTTGAATGTTTGCCATGGGCGGAAGTGTATGTTGATTCGGTAAAAAAAGAAACAACGCCGCTACGAAAAAATATATCGTTGGCGAGCGGCACGCATCAGTTGAAACTCGTCCACCCGGATTTTCCGTTATACCAAACGCTAATTTCGATTGAACCGGAACAAATTACGTCGGTGCAAGTCAATCTCGATACGCTGTTCGGTTTTTTTGTGTGTGATGTTTTTCCCTGGGGAGAGGTTTTCATTGATGGGGTGTGGAAAGGAAATACGCCGCTACGGGAAGCGATACGCATACTTCCGGGAGAACATCGGGTAACGGTAAAAAACACGCAATACGGATTTATTGATAGAACGATGACCTTCTTTCGGAATGATACGGTGAGATTTCAACATAAATTTGAGGGACAATAATTTCTGGCACACGAATTGCTTTGTTTAAGTTAATGCAGAAAAAATTATTCATACTTATTACTTTTTTGGTTTGCCGCTCCCTTCTCCCCGCACAGGGAAATTGGACGACTATTGGTCGAATGTTACTGCCGGTAAGTGGCGCCGAAGCGGTAGCGTATGATTCGTCAATGGTAATTTTGGGCGGCTATTCTGATTCCCTCTTTCGCCGCGTAAAAACTATTCAGGAATTTCTTCCCCCCTCTTCCTGGAGAATTGCCGGCTCAATGCGGTACGCGCGGGATGGTTTTGTCAGCGGCAGAGATAGTGCGCAGATGTTTCTCTTTGGTGGAATGTCCCCGAGAGGAAGCGTTGATTCCAACGCGACATTAGAAAAAATCCGGAACATCATCCCGATGGTGAGTTCCGTCGTTGATACGGAGTATAACTTTGCGCGCATTGCTTCAACGGGACTTATTCATAACGGATTGTTTTATTTTTTCGGCGGGAGAATTATTCCGCGGTTTGGAAGAGATTCAACTACACCCTTCATCGTGGAATATGACCTTCGCGGTCATCAAATAACGTACCAATCCGATACACTCTATAATCAATGGCAGCCGGAAGGGATGATGTCGGCAAGTATTGATAGTGTTATTTTTTTATTCGGCGGTTCGTATAACGGTGTGTCGCGAAGCATTAGTAAATATAATATGATTACGCACCGCTTTGAACGGCTTCGCACAAATCTTCTTCGTCCGCGCGCGTACGGGCGAGCTGTTCGGTTAGGCACCACGAATAAAATTATGATTGTGGGAGGAATCAATGAAAATAGTTTTGCCTTGAGAACGATGGAGATATTCGAGGTTCTTCCCAATGGGGCATATACCATTAGTCAGGGTCCAAATTTTTTGTACGCACGAAAAAATTTGATGGCGGTGTATTTTCGTGAGGAGGTGTACATTATGGGAGGAGAAGATATGTCGCACAATGATGTTGTTCCGTTTGTCGAGAAATTTTCGTTCACCAATGCAATCAATGAGCCGCCGGAAAATGAAATTCCAACATTTCTCCTTCATCAAAATTATCCGAACCCGTTTAATCCGGTAACTACTATTGGCTTTTCGCTGGCGGCTGTCAGCAATGTAACATTGAACGTGTATGATATTCTCGGAAAAGAAGTTGCTACGTTGATTCACAGCAGATTAATGGATAAAGGAACGCACGAAGTGGAATTCGATGCAGGAAATTTGGAAAGCGGAATATACTTCTCCCGCCTCGCCGTTGGCAAAAAAACGCAAATCCAAAAAATGCTTCTCCTTAAATGAAATGAAGTGGCGTTGCGTTTCATTGGTTCTCATTGCATTTTTTTCGTCGCGTAGTTTCTCGCAGAGCCAACCGACGCTTTTGGAAATTCGCTCGGCATACGAATCCTTTGAATATCAGAAAGTGATAACGCTTGCTGAACGATTTCTTTCTCAATCAGATTCACTCAATAACGATGTATTCGTCGAGGTCTCTGTAATGAAAGCAGTGTCGCATTACACGCTTGCCGAAGAAAAAGAAGCACGCCGTTGTTTTCAAGAAATAGTATTGCGAGAGGAAGATTTTTCTCCTGACCCCAAAAATATTTCACCGAAGATTATCCATTTTTTTGAAGAGGTGAAAAAAGATTTTCAGCAAAAAACCGTCGTACAAGAAAACTTTCCGCTTAAAAAAATTGACTCGCTCCGGCTTGTTCCTCATTCTCGCGCCGGAGAGAATGATTATTTTCGTGATGCGTTTGTTCGTTCGTTGCTTGTTCCGGGGTGGGGACATTTATACGTTTCTAACTCCACGAAAGGTTTGATAATTTCTGCAACGACTATCGCGACCGCTGGAACTCTCATCTATTTTATTTTCGACACGCGGGCGAAAGAAAATACATATCTCCGAGAAAGAAATTTGCAACGCATCGAATCGCGATATAAAGAATTTAACACCTCCTACGCAATTCGTAATGCGCTCATTGTTGCGTATGGCGCAATTTGGTTGTACGCGCAAGCCGACCTCGCATTTTTTTCCTTCGATAACATTTTAACCGAAAGTACTCTTTCGTTGAAAATTCTCCCCTCTCCCACTTCTCCAATTTCTGTTCAGTTATCATTTCAAATTCTCGATTGAGCAAAAGGGAAGAAAAATTTTGGCGTAAACCGTTCGTTTCATGCGAAAAGTATTCGTAGTTGGAATTTTTTAGCAATTCCATTCTCCTCTAAATTTGTTAATTTTTTCTTGGCACACTACTTGATATACAAACTTTACAATTTCAATCAATTTTTATCAACTATTTATTTTGGAGAATCCAATGTTTAAAAAATTCTTTCTATTTCTTTTTTCCTTGCAATTGCTCTATGCAACTGCCCTGTTAGGAGGTTCTGTCCGTGGCAATGTAACCAATCAAGAAGGTACAGCCATCAACGGAGCATCTGTTTCCCTTTCGAATGAATCACACACCTTCCGTGCAACAACGCAATGGAACGGCGGCTATCAATTTTCTCGTATTCCCGCTGGAACATATTCACTTTCTGCTACCGCATGGAATTATCAACCCTACACCCACTCCGAACAAGTTGTGTTGGAAGAAACGACACGCGTATCGGGACTCAACATTACAATGTCGCCCGCAGTTGCAAACGCATCGCTCTCCGGAATTGTAACGAACAGCGCATCAAGTAATCCGATTGCAGGAGCCGTCATTCGTGTTTCGCGCAATCATCACGGAGGCGATTCGGGTAATGTCGCTACCACCGATGCGAACGGAAACTATTCCATTGAAAATATTTTCCCGGGAACATACTCCGTTTTTTGTGAAGCGGAAGGATATTACTCAAATTCAACGTGGAATGTTTCCATTGCAACCGGCTCAATGCTCGATATTCAACTCCTTGAGCGACTTGAAGGAACGGTTTCGGGAACGGTAACTCGCGATGGTTCAGGTGAGCCCGTCGGTTTTGCGTTTCTTGAATTCATACCTGCAGATTCCTCGCGTCATTGGAGATTCAATCACTCGGTAACCGATAGTTTGGGAAATTATTCTGCAGAACTTCCCGTCGGCGATTACTATGTATCTTGCAAAATTGGAAACGGCGGACATCATGGTCCACAGTACCGCGAATTTTATGACAACGCTCAAACGATTTCCGAAGCAACCGTAGTAACTGTTTCCGACGACCAAACGACAGGCAACATCAATTTCGGAATTCCTTCACCGCAAGAAATTGGAATTGTCGTGAGTGGAAAAGTTTCCGATTACAATAATGTTCCGCTCGCCGGAGCAAAAGTCCGCGTATGGCCCTTTGCCCGACATATGCGTCGCGATTCCCTCTTTACGGTTACTGATGCCGAAGGAAATTATTCAATATCTATTTCCCGTGTAACGATGAATAACGTTCGATTTCTTGTTTCTGCAAAAATGCAGGGATATGCTGTCGAATATTATCAGGAAAAAACTTCGTGGCATACGGCGGATGTTTTCACCGTCAACAGCGACACCTCGTTCGCCTCGGTGGATTTTACGCTTGATACTGCAACTGTCGGCTCGACCAATTCTATCAGCGGGATAATTACCAATGCACAGGGAGCTCCGCTTCAAAACGCTTTTGTTCACGGATATGCGCGTCACTCCCGTCGAGCGGCACAC
>JAGXRH010000106.1 GCA_018335975.1 Ignavibacteriales bacterium | reverse complement strand
GAATGGCTCGATGGTTCGGTGCATCTCTATTGGCACGAGAACGAACTGGCGTATCGAGCGCTTGCGGAAAAACCGATTTCTCCACGGATGAGTTGCCACCCCCCGTCAACTCATCCGTGGAGAAATAAACCGCTGGGAAAAGCGAAACTTCTTCCAGCTTTTTCCAAAATTGATTCGCAACATTTTGTATCTTCACCCTGACATTTCTAATGGTCAGCTAATACTGACATTTCTATTGGGCGTTAACAAGGAGGGAAAAGATGATGTCTCATAATCTCCTCAACGCACCTGCTTATCTTCTACCGTACTTCCTTGTTTACTTCACGCCTTCCTTTTATATTCTCCCCCGAAAAAAAAATATGAAACTGCTCGATAACAAAATACACGACATCAATAATTATCTTACGGAGGGGAAACTACTGCCGGAGAATTACCGTCAATGCTTACCTCCCCTTGTGTGCGTTCAGACGTAACGATTCCTATTTTTTCCTTTTCTCTGTTTCCTTTCCTATATTCTTCACGGTTTTTTTAACAGTATATCACTCACCCCCTACGTAAGGAAAACATTTATGACATATTCTGATATTCAAAAACAACTCGGCGCGGATGAATCGCTTCTTGCGCACCAATGCAAAACTATTTCCAAAGATTTACTGCATCTTCCCGGCGGCGATTTTGTTGACCGCGTGTGGAAAGATTCCGATAGAAGCCCGAACGTGCTTCGCAATATGCAGTTGCTGTTCAACTCGGGGCGGCTCGGAAAAACCGGCTACCTCTCCATTCTTCCCGTTGACCAGGGAATCGAACACAGCGCAGGAGCATCGTTCGCACCGAATCCGATTTATTTCGATTCGGAAAACATTGTGAAACTTGCTGTTGAGGGCGGATGTAACGCCGTTGCTTCAACGCTTGGCGTGCTCGGTTCCGTTGCAAGAAAGTACGCGCATAAAATTCCGTTCGTCTTAAAATTCAATCACAACGAGTTTCTCTCGTATCCAAATCAATACGACCAGATTATGTTCGGCGGGATGAAGCAGGCGTTCGATATGGGATGTATTGCGGTGGGCGCAACTATTTATTTCGGTTCGCCGGAATCGAAGCGCCAGATTATTGAAGTCGCGCAGCAATTTCAACTTGCGCACGAATTGGGAATGGTAACCATTCTCTGGTGCTACTTGCGCAATCCCGCGTTCAAAACAAAAGAAAAAGATTTTCACGTTTCCGCAGATTTAACAGGACAGGCGAATCATCTCGGCGTTACGATTGAAGCGGATATTGTGAAACAAAAACTTCCCGAAAACAACGGCGGTTTCAATGCAGTTACATCGAAAGAAAATCCGTATGGCAAAACCGACAAACGCATTTACGACCAACTTTCCAGCGACCATCCGATAGATTTGTGCCGCTACCAAGTCGCAAACGGTTATATGGGGCGTTGCGGTTTAATCAATAGCGGCGGTGCATCGGGAGCGAATGATATTAGTGAAGCGGTGAAAACTGCGGTCATCAATAAACGCGCTGGTGGAATGGGACTGATTTCAGGACGCAAAGCATTTCAAAAACCAATGAACGATGGCGTGAAAATTTTGAATGCGATACAGGATGTGTATTTGTGTAAGGAAGTAACGATAGCATAAATCGTTTTTTGGTAATTTGTAATTTGTAATTAGTCATTTGTAACTAAATCGATGAATGAAGATTGCAATTGAAAATATTGAACCACGCATAAAAGAAATTGAAGTTACAAGCGACTCCATTACAGCGATGTTAATTGATGGTCGCATTATCAGCGTTCCATTAGCGTGGTCATGGCGATTGTCCGAAGCAACAATAAAACAACGGAATCACTTTGAAATCATCGGGGATGGTCGGGGTGTGCATTGGAGTGATGTTGACGAAGACATTAGTGTACAGGGAATGTTGTCTGGTATCCCTGCTCGATATCCAAAGCAGGAATTTGCTTGAAAAAATTTCAAATCACAAATCAAAGCAGTAATACAAAGTAAAAATGATAACCATTTCTCTCCTTACCGTATCAAATATTTTTATGACGTTTGCGTGGTACGGACATTTAAAATTTAAAGATGTTGAGTTATGGAAGGTAATTCTCGTCAGTTGGGGAATTGCTTTCGCCGAATATTGTTTTATGGTTCCGGCAAACCGCATCGGCAGCAACGATTTTTCGGCGGCACAACTGAAGACCATTCAGGAAGTCATTACGCTCGTTGTGTTTTCCGCCTTTTCGGTGCTCTATCTGAAAGAAGAACTGAAGTGGAATTACGCCGCTGGTTTTCTTTGTATTATCGGAGCAGTGTTTTTCGTATTTAAAAAATGGTAATCCGTTACCGGCAATAGTATAACATATTTTTCCCTCTACTCGAACAAATCAATGAAGAAAGAACTCGACCCTCATTTTTTGGCAGGAATGCCATTGCCCATCGGCGCGATGTTACAGATAGATAAAGTTGTGGAGATTGATGAAGACAAAATTGTTTGTCAGCAGAAAATTTCAAAAGACCACTGGATTTTTCCTTTGCATTTTCCCGGCGACCCTATTTTCCCGGGGAGTTTACTCATCGAAGCAGCCGCGCAAGTGGTGGCAATTTGGGGATGGAACACCGGTTTGCGGGGAAGATTCCGGCTCGTAAAATGCACCGCAGAATTTACCGTCCCTATTTTACCAACCGATGGTGTCATTACCTATTCCGCATCAGCAAAAAAACGCCGCAATGTCTGCTTCGGAACGATTCAAATTAGCGTTGGCAAAGAGGTGGTAGGAACGGTAACGGCAAATGTGGTCGTGATAACAAATTAACGTTACGCACTTCTTTGATTTCGTATTTTGTAGGGTAATGAAAAAAGGGTTGGCATTTTTTCTTCTCTCCTTCTTCCTTATCGTTGGATGTAAAAAAAAGAAAGACAACATAACGGAACCTACCGAACAGGCTGACCATTATTCCGGCGACACTATTGATGTCGTGCGATACGGCGTTCCAAAATTCATCCTCATCAATTATTGCGAACTCGAAAAAATACACCGCATTTCTAAATTCCGCTCCGGCTTTGGACACGATTACTCCGACAACTTTGAAAACTGCCTGAGTATGAAACATTACTTCGAGTTTCACGATTCGGTGGATTGGGCTTCGGTAAAAATATTTTCCCCCATCGCAGGAACGATAAACAATATATATTATGAATGGGCAGGAGCGAAACTACAAATTACATCGAAAGACCATCCCGCAATTTATATAGAAATTTTTCACATTGATACGCTTCGCACATTTACGATTGGCGATACGGTGAAAGCGGGAGAACAATTAGGAACACACGTCGGAAACCAAACCGATTCGGATATTGCAATTGGTGTGCAAACACCGAATGGCAGGAAACTTGTGTCTTATTTCGATGTGATGAGTGATGGATTGTTTGAGCAATATCAGTTACGTGGAGTGGCACACCGCAATTCATGTATTATTTCCCAACAAGCAAGGAATGCAGATACGCTGAAATGCAACGGGGAAAGATTCCTGAATAGCGGACAAACACCAAATTGGGTTGTGCTGAATTGAAGTTCAATATAGTGTTGGAAGTTTATTGGCTGCGCTTAAGAATTTTTCTTTGAAATTAATACAACAAGAAATATTTTGATTAAGTAGGAACAAAAAAAGTTCAGAACTCCAAGGAATTTCTGAACTTTTTCTCTATCAAAATCTTTTTTTACTCGTACCGCAACGCTTCAATCGGGACAAGATTTGCGGCTTTCCACGCAGGATACACACCAAACCCAATTCCGACCATTGAACAAATCACCAATCCGATAATCGCCCAATCAACCGGAACAATCGGCGCGGTTTCCATAAACACTGCGGCAATGTTTCCTCCACCGATTCCAAGCAGAACGCCAATCACTCCGCCAAACTCGGAAAGAATAACTGCTTCGATTATGAACTGACGAAGGATATCTATTTTTCGTGCGCCGAGCGCTTTACGGATTCCGATTTCTCGTGTTCGCTCCGTAACGGAAACGAGCATAATGTTCATAATGCCGATTCCCGCCGCGAGTAATGCAATTGAACTGATAAAAATTATTCCCCATTTTACATATTTCGTAAAATCATTAAACTGTTCAATCAGAGAGTCATTTGACCAGAAGGCAAAATCATCTTCTTCGTTCGGGCGCAAATGCCGGATATTGCGAAACACAAAATGCACTTGGTCGTACGCTTCATCGTACGTTTCCCGCGAAGATGTTTTTACCATAATGTTGTAGTTGCGGATTTTTCCGAACTTATTCATATGCGCGGTAATCGGAATGGCAACATGATTATCCTGATTTCCCCCGAGCGCACTTCCCCGCTCTTCAAACACGCCAATCACTTCGTACCGCGCCCCTTCAATACTCACGTAATCGCCAATCGGGTCGGAATGGGGAAAAACTTTTTTGGCAACCTGCGCTCCGAGACAAATAACATTTCGTTGATGTTCGACATCGTCGTCGTTGATGCCGCGCCCGTCTTTTATCATCCAGTTATTGGTAACCAGTCCATCGGGATTTTCACCGTACACGATAACGTCGGGATTCGATTCTTTGTATTTTGATTTGACTGCTTTTCCGTTTTCAAATGCTTCGATACCGACAAATTGTGCAAGCGTTGCGCGTTCTTTCAATTGCACTGCCTGCACGTACGTAATATCTTTTCTGTTGCGAAATTGCGCGCGATTCCGATTTCCTCCGCCGATGGTATTGGGAAATTTTTGCACCTGAAATGTATTTGCGCCGAGTCCGCTCAAATCGCTTTCAATTGAACGCTGCATTACGCCCATTGCAGTCATCACCGCAATTATCGAAAACACGCCGACAACAATTCCGAGCAACGTCAATATTGAGCGAAGTTTATTCGTGCGAATTGCCGTGAAAGCGATACCGAATATTTCTTTGATTTCCATAACTTACTCGTATCTCAACGCATCAACGGGGTCGAGTTTCGATGCTTTGTTTGCAGGTAAAATTCCTGAAATCAAACCAACGGTTGCGGAAACAATAAGGGAAACTGCAACGACTGAAAGCGGCATTGCCGTAGGGAGAAATTCATTAATAACGAAACTTATCGGGAATGCGACTGCAATACCGATGATGCCGCCAATGAGACATAAGGTTGCCGCTTCGATAAGAAATTGAAAAAGAATGGTTCGTCGTTTTGCGCCAATCGCTTTTCTGATTCCTATTTCTTTTGTTCGCTCGGTAACGGAAACGAACATAATATTCATAATTCCAATTGCGCCAACGAATAATGACATTCCTGTTATGAATAAACCAATGCCATAAATAACAACGGCGATACTATCAAACGTACGCGTCATCAATTCTTGTTGATTGATAGCGAAATCATCGTCGTCGCCAGGTTTTACGTGACGTACTTTTCGCATTATACCGCGTATTTCTTCTTTTGCATCATCTATATTTACACCCGGTGCGACTTTTGCAGAAATTGTAACCCACTGCTTTCCGCCAAAAACATTGAACGATTTTTTTATGGGAATGAGTACACGATTATCAAGCGACATTCCGAGAAAACTTCCCTGCTTTTCCAACACGCCGATGACACGGTATGATTCGCCGCGAATTTTTACCTGCTGGTCAATCGCGTTTTGATGGAGGAATAATTTATCGGCAACATCGTACCCCAGAACAACGACGGGGCGCGCTCCTTCAGCATCTTCCGCAGAAATAAACCGACCGAATTCCGGAGCCATCCCCGATACTTCATAATACTTTTCATCAACCCCTGCGACAAGAATTCCTTCTACCACTTTATCATTCCGCCGAACATCGCTTCTGCTGCCGGCAAAAGGAGAAACAACAGAAACAAGCGATACCTGCCGTTCAAGCGCATTCGCCTGTTCGAGCGTTAAATCTTTTCTGTTTCGTAACCGCCACCATTCATTGCCGGAAAACCACGGCATTTTCTGCACATATAAAACATCAGCGCCGATTTTAGAAACACTTTCATCGAGCCAGCGATTGAGCCCTTCGATTGCCGTTGCCATCAAGGTTACGGAAACAATTCCAATAACAATTCCCAACGTCGTAAGCATGGAACGAAGTTTGTTCGCTTTAATGGCAGTAAAAGCGATTTGAAGACCTTCGCTAATTTCCCAAAATTTCATTTCTTCTTCTCGTCTTTCTCAACTAATCCATCGCGTAAACTGACGATACGATGAGCGTGCATAGCAATATCGTGTTCGTGCGTAACGAGAATAATCGTATTCCCCTGTTTATGTAATTCACCAAACAACCCCATAATTTCATCACCGGTTTTTGAATCGAGATTTCCTGTTGGTTCATCAGCGAGAATTATGGAAGGATTTGTTACCAACGCGCGCGCAACCGCAACCCGTTGTCGCTGT
>JAGXRH010000105.1 GCA_018335975.1 Ignavibacteriales bacterium | reverse complement strand
GTCAATCGCTTTTGTTGATACGAATACCGGTTGGCTCGTTGGAGAGGGGGGAATGATTTTGAGAACGACAAATGGAGGCGCGGTGTTCGTCCGTGATGATTTTACGAATACAATTCCTTCATCATTCGAGTTGAACCAAAATTATCCTAATCCATTTAACCCGGTAACGAATTTGTCATTTGTGATTCGTCATTCATCATTTGTTTCGCTCAAAGTGTACGATATTCTTGGAAAAGAAGTTGCAATGTTGATTCACAGCAAATTAATGGATGCAGGGAAATATGATATTAAATTTGACGGAAGTAAGATTCCAAGCGGAATATATTTTTACCAACTTCGTGCGGGAAATTTTTCTGAAACGAAGAAGATGGTTTTGATGAAGTAAGAAGCAAGAAGTAAGAAGTAAGAAGATAGAAGACAGAATTCAGAATGAAAAGATTAAATAAATCAAACCCCTAAAACATAACACCTATTACCTCAATGGAAAAAGATTTTCTTCCGATTAACGGAACAGATTATATAGAATTTTATGTCGGCAATGCAAAACAATCGGCGCATTTTTATCGCAGCGCGTTTGGCTTTCAACTTGTTGCGTATCGCGGATTGGAAACCGGCGACAGAGAAAAAGTTTCATACGTGTTGCAGCAAGGGAAAGTTCGTTTTGTGTTGACAACGCCGCTTATTCCCGATAGCACAATTTCTGAACACATAAAATTTCACGGTGATGGTGTGAAAGATTTAGCGTTGTGGATTGATGATGCGGAATCTGCGTTCATAGAAACAACAAAACGCGGTGCAGTTGCTGTTCAAGAACCGATTGAAATGAAAGATGAATTTGGAATTGTAAAACGCTCCGCAATAAAAATTTACGGCGATACGATTCATTCATTCATCGAGCGAAAAAACTATAATGGAGTTTTTCTTCCCGGATTTAAGAAAGTGGAAAAGCAAGATACAATTTCAAATCCAGTCGGATTGAAATATGTTGACCACTGCGTTGGAAATGTCGGTTGGGGACAAATGAATACATGGGTAAAATTTTATCAAGATGTAATGGGATTTAAGATGTTTCAGCATTTTGACGACAAAGATATTTCCACAGAATATTCTGCGTTGATGAGTAAGGTAATGTCGAACGGAAATGAGCGAATAAAATTTCCCATCAACGAACCGGCAAAAGGAAAAAAGAAAAGCCAGATTGAAGAATATTTGGATTTTTACCGAAGCGCAGGAGTCCAGCATATTGCAATGGCGACGGATGATATTTTGCAAACTGTCGGACAACTTACGAAACAGGGAGTTGATTTTCTTTATGTTCCCACTTCCTATTATGATGATTTGCAGGCACGCGTTGGAAAAATTGACGAACCGATTGATGAATTGAAAAAACTCGGCATCCTCGTTGATAGAGATGACGAAGGATATTTGCTGCAAATTTTTACCAAACCGGTTGAAGACCGACCAACATTATTTTTTGAAATCATTCAACGCAAAGGAAGCAGAAGTTTCGGCAAAGGAAATTTCAAAGCGTTGTTTGAAAGTATCGAGAGAGAGCAGGAGAAGCGAGGGAATTTGTAAAGATTAAATCTGAAGTTAGGAATCAGTATTAAGTAGAAAATAGTATGGATATTTATTCTCAAGAAGAAAAAGAAGAATTAGAAATCACTTGTTCGGATTGTGGAAAAATCGTTTCGGAAAACGATACGGTGTGTGCACATTGCGGCGCATCGCTTGTCGAAGAGGAAGTTGAATGTTCTGAATGTGGTGCAACAATTACTGAATCTGCTGAAATGTGTCCAAGGTGTAGAACGACGTTTGCAAATCTTTTCAAATGTCCCGATTGTGGAGGAGAAGTTTTGGAAAATGAAAATGTTTGCCCAACGTGCGGATGCATATTTTCAGAAAGTGAAATTGCTCGAGCGAAAATTGAAACGCCATCACCAATTTCGGACGAACAGAATGAGACAGCAATTAAACATCAGAAAACTATTGTCCCTGAATACTCTGTTAGAGAATTTGTTGAAGATGGAAATTATTCCGTCAAGATTTCCCATCGAGAACTGACAAAATCTGAACGCGAAAATGCAACGAACAAAACGATTACCTTTCAACCTAAACAACAGCGCCCGTTAAATTTTATTGAGCTCAAACTCTTCGAACGTTCTGAGTTGAAAAATTGTATCAGGGAAATATTGAAATCAAAAGAGAACAACATCCCCGAAGAACTTATCCATTGTAAAGATGCATTCGAACAGATTTTCAAACAATTGGAAGATGGAACAACGTTGGTACTTTCAAAAGACGATACCGTTGCGTTTGCGTTATTTTTCGCCTACCTCAAATCGCAATCGCGTTTAAATTCCACACTCGAAAATCTTCAACAAAAATTTAATACTTTTACCGCCGATAATAAATAACTTTGAAAGGATTTTGTAATGTTTGAATCGTTTCCGTCCGAACTTGTCTGGTTCATATTTGGTTTAATTTTTATTCTCGCTGAACTGATGCTGCCGGGATTTGTCATTATATTCTTCGGCATTGGCGCGTGGTTCACTGCTCTCCTCAATTGGGTAGGATTTCTCCCTTCATTCACCTCCCAACTATTTTGTTTTCTTGTTTCCTCTGTTCTCTCATTAGTGTTGTTTCGTAAAAAAGCAACAGGAATTTTACGCGGAAAAATTACCGGCAAACTTTCTTTCGATGAAGAACTCGATAACGTGAAAGGACAAAAAGTACGAGTCGTTGTAGAAATAAAACCCGACGACGATGGCGGCAAGGTGGAATTATTCGGAACGATATGGAATGCAGAAGCTGATGTGCCGATTCCACAAGGGACAATGGTCGAAGTTGTCGAACGAAAAAATTTAATTCTTAAAGTAAAACCAATTCAATAATCATCACTCACTATTTCTGAAAGGCAACAATCTATGGATATCAGCGTAGGCACAATCATTCTTCTCGGACTTGTATTTCTTGTCTTTATCATCGTAATGAAAGCGGGGCGTGTTGTTCCGCAAAAAACCGTTTTCATCATCGAGCGGTTGGGAAAATATCACGCAACGTTCGATGCGGGATTTCATATTCTCATTCCGTTTATTGATAAAGTTGCGTATCGCCACTCAATGAAAGAAGTGGCGATTGACGTTCCTCCGCAAGGATGCATCACGAAAGATAACATTCAAGTGGAAGTGGATGGCATTTTATATTTTCAAATTATGGACCCGGTAAAAGCGTCGTACGGGATTAACAATTATGCTTTTGCTTCTATTCAACTTGCGCAAACGACGCTGAGAAGTTTAGTCGGGAAAATAGAACTCGACAGAACATTTGAAGAGCGCGAAAAAATAAATGCGGAAGTTGTTACCGCCGTTGACCACGCCGCTGTTCCGTGGGGATTAAAAGTTACGCGGTACGAAATTAAAAATATAATTCCACCTTCCGGTATTCGCGATGCAATGGAAAAACAAATGCGGGCTGAACGGGAAAAGAGAGCATTGATTGCAGAATCCGAAGGGGATAAGCAAGCGAAAATAAATCGCGCGGAAGGAGATAAGCAGGAAGCGATTGCGCGTTCGGAAGGAGAAAAAATGAAACGCATTAACGAAGCGGAAGGACGCGCGCAGGAAATTGAGCGAGTTGCATTTGCAACGGCAAAAGGAATAAGAGAAATAGCAACGGCGATTAACGAACAGGGGGGAATGAACGCCGTGAACTTACGCATCGCCGAGCAATACTTGAACGAATTTGGAAAACTTGCGCAGAAAAATAACACAATGATAATCCCTTCCAATCTTTCCGACGTTGCGGGAATGGTTGGCGCAGTGGGGAAGATATTTTCTACGATGAGTGAAACGAAGGAAGTTGAAATAACGAAGAAATAAATTTTAGGTTAATGATTGTAGATTGAGGTTTGTAATTGCAAATTCAATTTTTATATTCGCAACACATTTTCAAAACGTAAACTCACTATGACACCACTAATTATAGATAGAAATGAACTTCTCGAAGAAGAATTTCAATATTTGTAAAGACTTATTGAAATTTTTCGGCAAAAAAGAAATGTTGTTGAACAGAAACAACAAGCGACACAAGAAATTCAATTCAAAAGTTGGGAACTCGGCGCAGTAGGGAAATTAACGAGCGAAGAAATTTATGACGACATCTAAACTTGGACTCTGCGATACAAACGTTTTAGTGTACGCCGCAGATAGAATGTCGCCGTTTTATTCTTCTTCACTTGCTTTACGAGAGAGAGGATTACAAGGAGAAATCGCTTTTTGTATTACACCGCAAATTCTCTTTGAGTTTTACGCAATTATCACCGACCCGAAACGAACGAAAAACCCGAGAACGTAAAAGGAAGTAATTGCTGAAATGATAAAGTACAAAGAGGCAAAACATATTCTCACCGTCTATCAAACGCCTTCTACAATTCCTCTTGCTTTTGATTTACTTTCCCGTCACAATCTCACACGCAAAAAATTTTTGATATGCAACTCGTTGCAACAGTGCTTTCCAATGGTGTGGAACGAATTTACACGTATAACAAAAGCGACTTTGAACAGTTTACAGAAATTGAAGCGCTCACACCCGAAGAAGTTTTACAAATGCGATAGCGGAAATATTTTGAAGTTTTTCTATAACCATTATTAACAACTAATTTAGAAAGGTAACCTAACTATGAAACACACCTCATTTTATGGTTTACATTTTACATTCTTCATCGTTTTCTTGTGTTTTAGTGCGATGGAAATGAATGCGCAAGTAGATACGCAATGGACAAAAAAATTTTCGGGATGTAATCCTGGCTTTGGCAATTCCATTCAACAAACAAGTGATGGGGGATATATCATAGTGGGTTACACATGGATTTCAGGTGCAGGAGGTCGTGATGTCTATCTTCTAAAAACAGATGTAAATGGTAGTCCACAATTTACCAAAACCTTTGGTGGAGGTAATGATGATATTGGTAATTCCGTCCAGCAAACGAACGATGGCGGCTATATCATTGCAGGTAATACTTATTCATTCGGCGCTGGTAATAGTGATGTATATATTATCAAAACCGATGTGAATGGAGATAGTGTATGGGCAAAAACTTACGGTGGAAGTTTAAGTGAAGTAGGTTATTCCGTTCAACAAGCGACCGATGGTGGATATGTGGTTGTGGGCTCTACTACGAAGAACTTCGCGACAATGGGTGCTGATGTATATCTTATCAAAACGGATGCAAACGGAGACTCACTTTTTACAAAAAACATTGGGGGAATTAGATATGATGAAGGTTATTCAGTTCGTCAATCAAGTGATGGTAGCTATAGCATTGCGGGTTACACATCATCCTTTGGTGCTACAATTCAAGGAGATGTATATCTAATCAAAACTGATGCGAATGGAAATACATTCTTCACCAAAACTTTTGGAGGAAGTGCGGATGACTACGGTCATTCCGTACAACAAACAAACGATGGGGGCTATATTATTGCGGGTTATACATATTCTTTTGGTGAAGGTAACTCAGATGTCTATCTCATCAAAACGGATGCGAATGGAGATACGCTATTCACAAAAACTTTTGGCGGAAGTAATGATGATAGGGGTTATTCTGTTCTGCAAACAAGTGATGGTGGTTATATCATCACGGGTTTTACAAATTCTTACGGTGTGGGAGATGAAGATATCCATCTTATCAAAACAGATGGAAACGGCAACCTACAGTGGACAAAAATCTTTGGAGAAATTGATAATGATTGGGGAAATTCCGTTCAACAAACAACTGATGGAGGATATATCATAGCTGGAGGAACGAATAGCGAGATCTATCTCATCAAAACTACACCGGATGTAGTAGGAGTGAGAGAGGCGAATAATAATATTGCTATAATGTTTTCGCTCTCACAAAATTATCCGAATCCGTTTAATCCAACGACGATGATACAATTTGAAATCCCCCTAACCCCCTTTAAGATAGGGGGAATTGTATCGTTGAAGATTTACAATATCTATGGACAAGAAGTTGCGACGTTGATTCACAACAGATTAATGGATGAAGGGAAACACGAAGTTGAATTTGATGCAAGCAATTTGGAAAGCGGAATGTATTTCTATCGGTTGGAAGCAAGTGGATTTGTCGAAACGAAGAAACTGGTGCTTACAAAATAAAAAAGCCGCATCGTAACCGGTGCGGCTAAAAGTAAATTTCAGGTGAGCGTCTTATTTCAACAGTATCATCCGCAAGGTTCTCCCTTCCAGATTTCCATTCACGTACAATCGGGTGAAATAAATTCCCGAAGAAAGCAGCGAGGCATCGAATTCCACTTCCCGTTCTCCCAACAGATAAAATTCATTATCAATTATTTTCATTATTTCCTGACCGAGAATATTATACGCGACAATGGTAACAAACCCATCATCCGCCATTAAAAACGGAATGGTGGTAACGGGATTGAACGGATTGGGAAAGTTTTGTTGCAAATCAAAAACCGTTGGTGTAAACGGCGGGTCGTAGGGAACGGGTATTTCTACTGCTTCCCGCGTTTCAACTTTGTGAAGGAACGCAACATCCTGAACCCGTTTAGTTCCTTTGATTTTTAAAGGAGTTGCCGTAACGGTATCCATCGTATCCGTAAAGGCAACGTTGATAGAATTCAGAATTGTATCGAAAGTGGCATACAGCGGACTGCCTGCAAAAAGTTTCCAGTACGTCATCATCGTATCAAGCGTAGTCCCGATTTGTCTAATAGTTTTTCCGTTTGCCGGATTAGCGAGGTTGGTACTATCGTAATAGAGCAGGTCGCCAAATCCTGCATTTGTTACAAACACATCGCTTGCTGCTATGTTTGTTTTCAAGGTAATAAGTTCACCCAGTAAACGGTTGTTATGATACTTTGGTTTGAGTGATTTTTGTTTTTTGACAATTGGCTTGAGTTTTTTTGTTCCCAGACTATCCAAGCCACGTGCTCTTCCCGTATCAGGTAATGATGCGCGAATGTTATTTCCAGAGGTAAAGACGAGCCACCCATATACTTTTGCGCTATCGGTTCGTGCAAGCCCAACGGTGATGGGTGATTTTTTTGCATTTTTTGCCGTTGCCGTATCACGAATATTTCCTGCTGTTGGCATCGGACGTGAGAGACCTTTTTTCACTTTCAGTTTTACAGATTTAGTAGTATAATCGGTTTGTGTAAAAGTCCGGTATCGGGATTTTTCCGGTTTGAAATGAAGGAATTGAATAACAACGTTATTTCCACCTTTTAAAGTGTCCAATCGAAGCGTAACCGTGTCGCTGGAAAGCAATGTGGTTTTTGTTCCGTTGGTAACCACTGTGCGAAGGTCAGTCCAGTTTGTTGAATCAGATTGAATGGCGTAGTAGATGGCATCGCTCAGGTTCGAAATGCTAATTTGAGTATCGGATGTGACTTCTTGTAATAAAGAGGTTGCTGAAATTGAATCCTTATAGAGTTGTAAATGCCAATTGAGAGCAACTCTGTCTGCGG
>JAGXRH010000104.1 GCA_018335975.1 Ignavibacteriales bacterium | reverse complement strand
GTGTTAATTTTACAAAGTTATCTTGACAGGATGAAAAATTTTGAAGATACTGAAGAACGTTGATATTGATGAACTCGTAGAAGAAGGGGAGGGAGTTCAACTCGAGTTCAAGAGAAAATTCACGACAGCCGAAAAAATTGTTCGCACACTCATTGCCTTTGCGAATACCAGCGGGGGATGTTTACTTATCGGTATTGATGATGATGGCACCATCATTGGCGTTGAAAGCGAAAAGGAAGAGATTGAACCCATTTACTATGCCGCGCAGTATCTTTCTTATCCGCCCGTGGAAGTGGATGTTCAACTCATCCCGTACAAAGCAAAACGAATAATCGTGGTTTGTTATGTACAGGAAAGCGAAACAAAGCCGCATCGGTATATCGGTGTTGCAAAAAATAAAATACGTTTTCAAACCGGAGTTTTTATTCGTGTGAAGGATAAAACCGTCGAGGCAAGTAAGGAAGCCGTTGAAATAATAAAGAGTACAATCGGAAAAAGTTCTTTGTTGAAAATTACTATGGGAGGGTACGAAAAAGAGCTTCTCAGTTATTTGGATGCACATGATTCTATTACGTATAAGGAGTATTGTGAGATGTTTCAGGTACCTCCGCGTCGTGCTTCAAGGATTTTTGTGCGTTTAGTTCGCGCGGGAGTTCTTGAGTTGAATATAAATGAAAAGGAAGATTGTTACAGGTTAAGAGCGAAAAACGATAATGGAGATTCGTAAAATAAAAAGCGACCTCCCTCCTGAGAGAGGTCGCTTACCATGGTACGATGAGTGTTGTGAGGTTTTGTCCTAAAAATTGCTCCTGTTTTTTGCTCACCTTTTGTTGTTCTTCATTATTTTAACTCAAAACGACAATCGTTAGAACATCTAAACATACGAAGTGTAAAAATTTCGGGGAGAAGTTAGCGACTACTGTATTACTACACAAAGAAAAAACCGTATTATTGTGTGAACAGTATGATATTTTGAGTGAAAGTGTGTTTTCATTGAGCGAAAAACAAACGAAACTACTTCCCTCTTCTCAAATCTATGAGAATTGAGCATTCATCAATATGATATAAAGGCAAAGAAAATTGATTTCATCTAATAAAATCAAGCGCTATCACGACACTGAGTGAAAAAGAAAGAAGAAAAACGTTGATTTAAAATATTTTTTGAAGAAGAAAAGAGCGGGGAAAAAGCGGGGTCAATCCGTTGAGTGAACGGTTGAATTGGTGAGTGAACGGTCGGTTT
This sequence comes from Ignavibacteriales bacterium, assembly GCA_018335975.1. GTDB lineage: Bacteria > Bacteroidota > Ignavibacteria > UBA10030 > F1-140-MAGs086 > JAGXRH01. The sequence continues at coordinate 6,693 of JAGXRH010000104.1, read as the reverse complement.
GAATGAGTGAATGGTAAAAAAGGGGGTAACTATATCGAGGGAAATTTCTTTAAAAATTCTTCTTTTGCGCCTCGTGAAATTTCAACTTCTGTTCCGTCATCCATAATAATTGTCCCGAAATCTGCTTTCACAAATTGTTTGATATGTTTCATATTGATAAGGTGCGATCTGTGAACACGGAAAAACCCAAACTCGTAAAGTAACTGTTCTGCATTTTTGAGCGTGTGGGAAGTGGTAATTTTTTTTCCGTCGGTAAGGTGGCATACCGTATAATTGCTTGATGCTTCACAGCGGATAATGTCGCCGATTTCAACAAAGCTCATACCGCTGTTTGTTGTTAAAGCGATTTTGTTCGTCGGTTGATTGTTTTTGAGATGTTGAAAAAACACGTCGAGTTGGGAGTTTGCCGTTGGTTCTTTTTTCTTGCCAAGTAACTTGGAAATTGCAGAACGAAGTTCGTCGAGGTCAACGGGTTTCAGCAAATAATCGAGAGCGCTGAATTTAATCGCTTTAATGGCGTAATGGTCGTGTGCGGTAACAAAAATTATATCGAAGTTGATATCGTGTAACTGTTGTAACATTTCAAAACCGCTCATATACGGCATTTCCACATCGAGGAAAAGTAAATCGGGCTTGAGTTCGTTGATGAGTTCAATTCCTTCGTGAGCAGATTCTGCGGTACCAACAATTTCGATGTCCTCTTTGAAGTGGTTGACAAGCAATTGTTCCAACACCCGTCTGCTTTTCTTCTGGTCGTCAATGAGTATCGTGCGTATCATTCGGTGAAAAGTTATGGGATTCTTTTTTTGCATACAAGTATTTTCAATGGAAATTTAGCGAATGGTCGTTTTGGTGAGTGAATGGTTGTTTTATTGAGTGAATGAAATTGAAAAACGGTATTATTCAAGCGGAATTTTGATTTCCACTCTCGTTCCAAGCGATTCATTTTTCTCTGAATATAAATCCGTGACGTTTACTGTTGCTTCTTTTCCGGTATAAGCGTTGAGTGTTTTTATTCGTTCGCGGGTTACTTTCATTCCGCGTGGTTCATACCCTCGCTTTCGTGGTTCTTCCAACTTTCGCGCCTTCTCTCGTCCGATACCGTTATCTTCGATTGTGCAATGGAGGTAATCTTCATTTTTTTCGAATTGAATAGATAGTTTTCGTTCCCCTTGTTTGTGAATTAACCCGTGCCAGATTGCATTTTCAACGTACGGTTGAATGAGAAGCGTCGGAATTTCGTATTCTTCTCTTCCGAGTACCGGGTCTATTGTAATAGTGTGGCTGAATTTATGGTCGTACGAGAGCGATTCGAGTTCCAAATATAATCGGAGCATTGCAAGTTCGTTCGTCAAAGGTACAAAAGTATGTTCCGAGTTTTCTAAAATCATTCGTAACAGTTTTGCAAATTTGGATAGATAAGTATAGGCAACTTCTGTTTCGTTTGCAAGAATACAGCCTTGGATTGAATTGAGGCAATTGAAAATAAAATGAGGATTCATCTGCGCTCGTAACGCTTTCATTTCCAGTTGAGCGATTTGTTTGTTCAGCCCTGTTTTCCGCTCTTCAGCATTTCGTACGGAACGGACACGAATTTTGAAAAGGGAAAAAACAATAAACGATATAATGATAAACGAAAATACCTGAAACCACCGCGCTTCCCAGAGAAATGGACGAATAGTGAAGGTAAGAGCTGCTCCCTGTTTATTCCAAATCCCGTCTTGATTACAAGCAATAACCCGAAAAGTATAAGTGCCAGCGGGGACGTTTGTGTAATATGCTCTACGTCTGTTCCCGGCATCGGTCCAGTTGTCGTCGAAATTTTCCAATTTGAATTTGAAACGGTTTTTTTCAGGAGCGATAAAACTCAGAGCCGCATAATCGAATTCCAATTTTTTCTTTCCTGCCTCAAGTTCCGTCCCTCCGAATAAAATAACCGTATCTTCATTTGCCACGAATCGTTCTATCACGACCGGTGGAGGTAGAGTAGTTTGAGCAGTAAAAATTTGTTTCGGGTCAACGATTGCAACCCCTTTCATTGTTGCGAATAATAACCTTCCGTCTTTTGTTTTCCAGCACGATGGTTGTGAGCCGCCATTACATTCAGCACTTAACATCCCGTCTGAAATTCCGTAAGAAACCGAATTCACCGAAAATATTTTTCCTTCTGCGAAATCATTGAGTTCTTGTTTCTTTATCCGAAAAATTCCCCGATTACTTCCAAACCACATATTCCCGAAATCATCTTCGAGAATGTGATAGATGACGTTATCAACCAAGCCATCTACCATAGAATAGTTGGTGAATTTGTTGTTGTAAAATCGAGACAATCCTCCGTTGTACGTGCCAATCCATAATACATCCGAAGAATCGAACGTAATAGTCATAATATCGTCGCTTGGTAATCCGTCGCGGACGTTATACGAATGAAGGGAATCGTTCTTTAAAAACTGAATACCGCCGCGCGTGGCAATCCATAAATCCCCATTCTTATCTTCCGCGAATCCACGGACAACTCCAGTTTGGGTCGGGTTTATAAATGTGACGAAGTGAAGAAATTTTTTTGTAGAATTAGGAGAAAATTTGCTAAAATTCAGGGCACTTCTCCCAACCCATATTTGTTGAAATTTATCACGGTAGATTGCACGAATTTGAAGAAACAGTAATTCAGATATATTTGTTAAATTTTCAAACTTTCCATTAACTAAACGTGAAAGCCCATTCTCCGTTCCGAAAATATAATTCCCATTTGCCTCTTCACCAATTGCTCGGACCGAATTTCCTGCTAACCCATTTTGAACTGAATAATGTTTTACATTTTTTTTATCGAGTTCATAGAGTCCCTCAAATCGTGTGCCAATCCACAAACTTCCCTTGTTATCCTCGTAAACCGAAGATACGTTATTAACCGAGGTTGAATTTAAATAATATTGAGTAAAAATTTTTTTCCTTTTTAATCGAACGAGAGCTCCACCCCGGGTTCCTACCCAAATGCTATTCTCGTTATCTTCAAAAAGACAAGTAACTCTTTCGCTTGGTAACCCCTCTTGTTTGGGAAACCGAGAGACAACTCCATCCAATTTGCAAAAGATTCCATCCGTTTCTGTTCCCATCCAAGTAATATTATTATCATCTTGCATAAGAGCTGGAATTGTGAAGTTGTTATATCCCGATTTAATAAAATACGGTTTGAATAAAAAATTTTCAAACTTAAATATACCTTCAGTTGTTCCTATCCAGATTATGTTTTCTTTTGATTGAAGCAGACTGGTAATACCAAAGGTTCCGTGAAACGAAGAAAAATTTTGACTGGAATGGCGAAGTTTATTGAGGAATCCTAATCTTTTATTAAAGGTGTTTGAATCAATATAACTCAAAGAACTTACCCAAATTGTTTTGTCGGCACTTTCGTAAATTCGACCATACGTTTCCCCAGCCAACCCATCTTTTGAAGTATATTCCCGAAAATGTTTTTGCTCGGAATCTATTTTGTACAGGTTATCTTTATGAACAAGCCAGGCATTCGAATCACTATCAAAGAAAATTTCAGATACGTTGCTGTTCATTTCGGGAAAGGGGAGCGGGTTTCGTATGAATTTTCCTTCTCCTGAATCTCTATCAAACCGATATAACTCACCGAGACTTGTTATTACCCACAGATTTCCCTTTTTGTCTTGCTCCATTCGTACAATATCAAATTGGTGATTTTTCTCTTTTACTATGTCCCGAAAGAGAACGAAATCCGAACCATTAAACCGGACGAGTCCCTCATTCGTCGCTATCCATAAATAGCCATCGTCTGTTTGAGTGATAGCGGAAATGCCAAAGGCAGGAAATCCCTGTTCACTCGTCCAAACATCAAGAGAGTAATGAGATTGAATGTAGGTGGAATCTATTGGCGGGTTTTCGGCAATACTTCTGCAGAAGAGAAGAGATAAGCAGAAAAATGTGTATAAACTTTTTCGAAGAAATTTTTTGCTCATGCTCATGGGAGAAACTTTTGGTGACAAATATTGGAAAGGTTTATCTTCCTTTAAATTTTGCTTCCCTCTTCTCTAAAAATGCCAACACTCCTTCTTTGTGGTCTTCCGTTTCACTTGCCGCCTGCTGAATAATTGCTTCATAATCCAACAACTCGTCGAGAGAGCAATTTAAAGATTTATTCAATGTTCGTTTTATTAATCCTATAGATTTAGTGGGTGCCTGTGCAAGTTTTTTTGCGAGTGTCATCGTTTCCACTTCGAGAGTTTCAGTGGGGAAAATTTTATTTACCAGTCCGACTCGTTCCGCTTCTTCGGCAGAAATATCACGACCGGTTGCGGCGTACTCAAACGCTTTTGCCATACCAACAAGTCTGGGAAGAAACCAGTGTGAGCCCGAATCCGGAACAAGCCCGATACGAATAAACACTTCAATTAATTTTGCGTTTGCAGACATATAACGAATATCGCACGCAAGCGCAAGGGAAAGTCCTGCTCCCGCTGCAACGCCATTCACCATTGCAATTATCGGTTTCTCCATCGAACGTATTTTTCGAATCATGGGGTTGTAATTTTTTTCTAATGATTCTTTCAGCGAACGTTTCGAGCCGGAATGTTCTTTCAAATCCTGCCCGGAACAAAACGCTTTTCCCGCTCCACCAATTACAAGGCATCGAACATTTGAATCTTTCTCTGCTGCTTTCAATGCTTCGAACAATTCCTTTTTCATTTGTTCGTTGAAAGCATTATAAAATTCGGGGCGGTTAAGCGTGATGATGGTTACGCCATCAGAAAAAGAAGAAAGGAGAGTTTGATATGGTGACATAAATTTTTATTGCCCGAATAACGGGAGTGTGGAGCAAATGGTAAATTTATTTTTCAAGAGGGATGTTACTTCTCTTAATCCAAAATTGTGGCAATATTTAAAGAAAAAGAAACAGAGCGTGCTCTGTCAGTTACGGGACGATTGAAAGAAATTCCACTTGTGATTGCCTGATTGTGAATGTTAGCACGAACGATAAATTTTTGCGTGAAATGATATTCGACACCAAACCCATAATCGAAAGCAAGGCGCGCTGTCTGTTCATTCCACCCGTTGAGCAGTTGATTGAAACTTATTCCTCCGTACATCAATGGGCGAAAATTGAGTACGGGAAATTTTGCTTTTAATGCCAAAAGTGTAAACTCAAAATTTCTCAAATTCCCGCTTGTCGGAAAATTGTGCACTGCTGTTCTTTCTACACTCCAATAATGAATCGAGGCGGTATAGAACAAAAATTTTGTTATGGGAATATCAGCAAAGAAGTGAAAACTATATCCCGGGTTTTTTACTTTTATCGAGTCCGATGTAACGGATGTAATTCCTACTCCCCCCCCCACGACAATAGTGTTCGTTTGTTGTGCAGAAACCGTTACACAACCTACGAAAAAGAGGAAGATGATAAAACGAAGAAATGGCAACACACACACATAATTAACGAGGTCAAGCTACCCTGCATCACACAACCGTTGAACATACCGCTGCTTCCTTCCGGACCTCACGGGGTTTTGCCCTCTGCTGCTGTACAGGACTTGACCTCTTTGTTTAAAAAACGCTGGACAATATAACTATCTTTGTTTTTCAAAAGAAGAAACAAGATATTTTGCCCGAAAATATTTTATCAAGAGCGAATGGAGATTGAACAATGAATCGTGAATATCATAAATGGTTTAGCGCTTCCCTGCAACGGGATATGGAATTACTTATGTTCGGACAGTCAGGAACGCCGGTTCTCGTTTTTCCAACTTTGCGCGGACGGTTCTATGAATACGAAGACAAACAAATGTTAGAGCCGCTCGCTGAAAAAATAGAGAACGGGGAATTACAAATTTTTTGTGTTGATAGCATTGACGGCGAAAGTTGGAGTAATTATGATTCCCATCCCAGCGAACGACCATTACGACATCTCGAGTATGAAAAATATATTTCCGACGAGGTGGTTCCCTTTATCAACAGCAAAAATCCTTCGGAGGATTTGATTGTTCATGGCTGTGGATTTGGCGGGTATCACGCAGTGAATTTTGCCTTACGTTATCCATCTCTCGTCACCGGGTGTGTTTCTCTTGGCGGGAACTTTGATATTAAACAATACGTGTTCGGTTTTTTTGACGATAATTGTTATTACAACAGTCCGCTCGATTTTCTTCCGAGTTTAGAAGACGAGTCTCTTTTAATTCCAATGCGTGAGCGAATTAAATTTATCCTTGGAACGGGGGAGAATGATTTTGCGCTCACCTATAGCGTGCAACTCTCACGGATTATGGAAAGCAAGAATATTCCCCACTGGCTCGATATCTGGCGCGATGGTACCGGACACGATTGGCATTGGTGGAAAAAAATGGCGAAGAAATATTTTATAACCAATGCAGAATGAGAAGTGAGTAATGAGTAATGAGTGATAACAAAAGTGTCTTCTCTTAATTTATAATTCAAATCCTAAATCTAAAATCTAAAATACTTTCCCATCCGTTACCTTCTTTTCAACAAACCCTATCTCGTTCTTTCCCAATTTACTAAAGTAGAAGGAAAGAAAACACTTTCCGATTTTGGCTTCCCGAAAAATGTCTATCCCGTCGGAAGATTGGATGAGGAGAGCGAAGGACTATTGCTTTTAACCGATGATGCAACATTGAAGCATCAATTAGAAGAACCGAAATTTCAGCACCCCCGTAC
>JAGXRH010000103.1 GCA_018335975.1 Ignavibacteriales bacterium | reverse complement strand
CGTCTCGGAGCAAATCCTGTACCGCTCACCATTCCTATTGGTGAGGGAGAATTATTTGTCGGTATCATTGATCTCATTACTATGAAAGCGAGAATCTTCAATGAGTCTTCTATGGGAACAACGTTCGAAGACATTGACATTCCTCGTGGTATGGAGAAGGCGGCAAAAGAAGCGAGAATCCGTTTGCTTGAATCTGTTTCATCTGAAGATGACACTCTTCTTGAAAAATATTTAGACGGAAAAGAAATTTCGCCAGAAGAAATTAAAGCAGTACTGCGTCGTGCTTGTATTAAAGTAACTATTATTCCTGTTATTTGTGGTTCGGCATTCAAGAATAAGGGTGTTCAAAATTTACTTGACGCGGTAATTGATTTTCTTCCTTTCCCAAACGACATACCAGAAGTCCAAGGGCACCATCCTCATCGTCACGACCACGTGATTCGAAAAGTAGCCGATGGAGAAAAATTTAGCTCGTTGGCATTCAAAATTATGACCGACCAATACGTTGGGAAATTAACCTTTATAAGAGTTTATTCTGGAACGTTAAAATCCGGTTCGTATGTGTATAATTCTAACAGTGGAAAAAAAGAACGAATTGGTCGTATACTTCGGATGCATGCAAATCATCGTGAAGATGTAGATGAAATTTATACAGGAGACATTGCGGCAGTTATTGGGTTGAAATCAACGAGAACCGGTGATACGTTATGCGATGAAACAGATCCGATAATTTTAGAAAAGATGGAATTTCCCGAACCGGTTATTTCTGTTGCTATCGAACCGAAAACTAAGGCAGATCAGGACAAGCTTGGTGAAGCGTTGTCGAAGCTGTCCGACGAAGACCCAACATTTCGCGTTTCAACTGACCATGAAACATTGCAAACTATCATCAGTGGAATGGGTGAACTTCATCTTGAGATCATTGTTGACAGAATGCGTCGTGAGTTTGGTGTTCAGGCGAATGTTGGAAAACCACAAGTTGCCTACCGCGAAACAATTCGTAAAAAAGTATCACATGTGTATAAACACGTAAAACAATCAGGTGGACGTGGTCAGTTTGCTCATATTGAAGTTGAGTTTGAACCGAATGAAATGGGGAAAGGGTATGAATTTATTGATGGCATCCGAGGCGGTGTTATTCCTCGTGAATTTATTCCCGCCGTCGAAGAAGGAATTGAACAACAAATGCGTAATGGCATACTCGCTGGGTATCCCGTGGTTGATGTGAAGGCGCGTTTGTTTTATGGTTCATATCACGATGTTGATTCCGATGAAATGTCTTTCAAGATTGCCGGTTCAATGTGCTTTCGCGAGGCAGCAAAAAAAGCCAGTCCTGTTATTCTTGAACCGATAATGTCCGTTGAGGTTGTTACGCCGGAAGAATACGTTGGCGATGTTCTTGGCGATTTAAATTCACGACGAGGCGCAATTGAGGGAATGTCTCTTCGAAAAGATGCGCAAGTAGTTCGCGCACACGTACCACTTTCTGAAATGTTCGGTTATTCCACACGGTTACGTTCAATGACTCAAGGACGTGCAATTTATACGATGCAACTCGCAAATTACGCCGAAACACCAAAAAGTGTTGCTAACGAAATTATTGAAAAAGTAACCGGCGCTACAGCTGTTGCAGCATAAGTTTTTTATTATATCAATTTTATCATCCACTTAGGAGAATATTACCATGGCAAAAGAAAAATTTGACCGAAGCAAACCACATGTTAACGTTGGAACTATTGGACACGTTGACCACGGAAAAACAACCCTCACCGCAGCAATCACTATGGTGCTTGCGAAGAAGGGTCTATCACAAGTTCGAACATTTGATAGTATTGATAACGCACCCGAAGAACGAGAGCGTGGTATTACTATCGCAACTGCTCACGTGGAATATTCCACTGGCAATCGGCATTATGCGCACGTAGATTGTCCCGGACACGCTGATTATATTAAAAATATGATCACGGGCGCTGCCCAAATGGACGGAGCGATACTCGTCGTTGCAGCAACCGATGGTCCGATGCCTCAAACACGGGAGCATATTCTTCTTGCACGTCAGGTTGGTGTGCCTCGCGTCGTGGTATTTATGAACAAGTGTGATGCTGTGGATGACCCGGAACTTTTGGACTTGGTCGAACTCGAACTTCGTGACTTGTTGAAAAAGTACGAATTTCCCGGCGATGAAATACCTATCATTCGCGGCTCTGCCCTTAAAGCCATGGAAGCAGCAATTAAGCCGGATGTAAAAGACGACCCTGCATTCAAATGCATTATGGATTTGATGGAGGCGGTTGATTCATATATACCGGTTCCGAAGCGTGATGTTGATAAACCATTTTTGATGCCAATTGAAGACGTGTTCTCGATTACCGGTCGTGGAACGGTTGGAACTGGACGTGTTGAGCGTGGACGCGCAAAGGTTGGAGACGAAGTTGAAGTGATCGGACTTGGCACACATAAAAAGACTGTCGTAACCGGAGCCGAAATGTTCCGAAAAGAACTTGAGGAAGTTCGCGCCGGTGATAATGCAGGAATTCTTCTTCGTGGAATTGAAAAGACAGATTTGGAACGGGGAATGGTAATTGCCAAACCCGGTTCAATCACTCCGCACAAAAAATTTAATGCACAGGTGTACGTTTTGAAGAAAGAAGAAGGCGGCAGACACACACCGTTCTTCAACGGTTACCGTCCGCAATTTTATTTCAGAACAACAGATGTTACCGGTGTTGTTAATATGCCCGCAGGCGTAGAAATGATAATGCCCGGCGATAACATTGATAACCTGACGTGCGAACTTATCACGACGATCGCAATGGAAGATGGTCTTCGGTTCGCGGTTCGCGAAGGTGGACGTACGATTGGCGCTGGCGTCGTTTCAAAAATTATTGAATAATACATACTAAACTACTTCGCATGAGCGGTCAAAAAATACGAATCAAACTTAAATCATTCGACCATCAACTCGTTGATAAATCAACCGAGAAGATTATCAAGTCGGTGAAAGCGACTGGCGCAATTGTAGCGGGACCAATTCCGCTACCAACAAAGAGAAGCATTTACACGGTTTTGCGTTCTCCTCACGTTGATAAGAAATCTCGCGAACAATTTGAGACTCGTATTCATAAAAGAATCATTGACATATTAAGTTCATCGAATAAAACAGTTGATGCATTGACAAAACTTGACTTACCTGCCGGGGTTGAAGTAGAAGTAAAATAAGAACTATAATGACAGGCTTACTAGGAAAAAAACTTGGGATGATTCAACACTTCGCTGAAAATGGCGAGGCAATTCCCTGCACGGTTATCGAAGCAGGGCCATGTCGGGTTGTACAAGTGAAAACACCAGAAACAGACGGCTATTCCGCAATTCAAATTGGCTTTGATGAAATCCCTGAACGTGTGGTTAATAAACCAATGATGGGACATTTCAAAAAAGTAAAAGTTGCGCCTACTCGAAAACTTATTGAATTTCGTCAGTCCGATCTTACAAATGTTACTGCCGGAATGGAAGTCAAAGTTGACTCATTGTTTTCCGTTGGTGATTTTGTAAAAATCAGTGGAACATCGAAAGGCAAAGGATTTCAGGGAGTTGTGAGACGACATCATTTTGGCGGCGGCTCTCAAACGCACGGACAAAGTGACCGTGTTCGCGCGCCTGGGTCAATAGGTTCATCTTCATATCCTTCACGAGTATTTAAAGGTCAGCGTATGGCTGGACGAATGGGTGGGACAAGAATTACTGTTAAGAATTTAAAAATCGTAAAAATTATTTCCGAGTCAAATTTAATTCTTCTCAAAGGTTCAATTCCCGGACACAATAACAGCTATGTGATTCTTCAGAAGGAGGCGCAATAATGGAACTGGAAGTTTACCGCAAAGACGGAACAATGAGTGGCGCTAAGGTTACGCTTTCAACATCTATTTTTGAGATAGAGCCGCACGAACATTCGATGTATGAAGCAGTAAAAGCATTTCTTGCAAATCAGCGACAAGGTACACACAAGACAAAAACGCGTGGCGAGGTTGCCGGAGCAGGTAAAAAACTCTGGAAGCAGAAAAAAACAGGACGTGCTCGTATAGGTTCGGTGCGTTCCCCATTGTGGAAAGGTGGTGGAACAATATTTGGTCCCCAGCCGCGCGATTATTCCATTGAATTACCGGTTAAAGTTAAGCGTCTTGCAAGAAAATCGGCACTCAGTTTAAAAGCAAAAGAATCGAACATTCGAATCGTCGAAGATTTTTCATTCGACAAAGCAAAAACGAAAAATATGACGCAACTTTTAAAAGCGTTAAACCTCGATACAAAAAAAATATTATTTCTTACTCCGAAAACTGATGAAAGCATTTATCTTTCCGGAAGAAATATTCCTCGGGTTCGCGTTGAGGAAGCGCAAAAAGCAACGACATACGAAATTTTAAAAAGCGACGTTCTTATTCTTCAGCAAAGCGCTGTTGCCGCCATAGAGAAAAGTTTCGGAGGTGTAAAATAATGATTAGTTTACTCTTCAGACCGCTCGTTACCGAAAAGATGACAAAGTTAGGGCAAAAAGGTCAATACGCATTTGAAGTTGACTTGTCCTCGAATAAAATTGACATTTTTCGCGCGGTCGAAAAAAAATTTAATGTTCAGGTGGAAAGTGTTCGGACGATGCAAGTGAAAGGCAAATCGAAAACGCAGTTAACAAAGCGTGGAAGATTTGAAGGAAAAACTCGCCATTGGAAGAAAGCGATTGTTACGCTTCGCAAAGGCGATAAGATTGAATTCTTTGAGAATATTTAAGTAGAATATGGGACTTCGACAGTTAAATCCGATTACGCCCGGAACACGGCATGCAATTCTTCCGACCTTTGATGAAATTACAAAATCAACGCCGGAAAAATCGCTCATTGAGCCATTGCCAAGAACAGGCGGTCGAAACAACAATGGTCATATTACCTCAAGACATCGAGGCGGACGGCATAAACGATTTTATCGTATTATAGATTTTAGTCGGAGAAAGCACGGTATTCCCGGTATTGTGAAAGCGATAGAATATGATCCGAATCGTTCTGCACGAATTGCACTGCTTTTTTATCCCGATGGAGAAAAAACATACATCATCGCCCCCGATGGATTAAAAGTAGGAACGCAAATTAATGCTGGTCCAGAATCAGATATTAAAGTTGGAAATGCGCTTCCATTAGTAAATATTCCTGTCGGAACGTACGTTCACAATGTAGAACTTCGCCCCGGAAAAGGGGGACAGTTAGGTCGCGCAGCAGGCTCGTTCATTCAGATTATTGCAAAAGAAAAGGGAATGGTGCAAGTGAAATTACCTTCGTCTCGAGTTGTGAATCTCCAGGAACAATGCTACGCGACAATTGGCACCGTCAGCAACATTGAACACGAAAATGTTAGTTATGGAAAAGCAGGAAGAATGCGCTGGCTTGGGGTACGTCCTCAATCACGCGGCGTTGTTCAAAATCCAGTTGACCATCCACACGGCGGCGGAGAAGGAAAATCACCGCAAGGTAATCCACATCCCGTTTCTCCTTGGGGTTGGAAAACTAAAGGGTACAAAACAGTTCGTAAGAAGAAATAAACGTAAAATCGGTTTTATTGAGTATTTAGATTTATGTCTCGTTCCATTAAGAAGGGTCCCTTCATTGACCCGAAATTGTTAGAAAAATTACAAACTGTTACGAAAAGTGGACAGAAGAAAGTTATCAAAACATGGTCACGGTCTTCTACAATCACACCGGATTTTATTGGACATACGTTTGCCATTCATAACGGAAATAAATTTATCCCCGTGTACATTCATGAAGGAATGGTAGGACATAAATTAGGGGAATTTGCACCGACTCGAATATTTCGCGGTCACCCCGGAATGAAATCAGAACAAACAACGAAAGCATAACACGAAGTTGAATTTATCACGATGATGGAAGCACGAGCAATTAAACGATACACCAATTCATCCCCACGAAAGATGATGTTGGTTGCAGATCTTATACGCGGAAAAAATGTAGAGAGGGCATTAACGATGCTGCATTTCTCTACGAAGCATGCTGCGCGAGTGTGCGAGAGCACGTTGCGTTCGGCAATTGCTAACCTTCAGCAAAAAGAAGAAGGGATGCGTGTTACCCCCGAAGATTTATACGTTAAAACAGTTTTTGTTGACCAGGCTCCGACATTGCGCCGGGTTTTACCGGCACCGATGGGTCGAGCATTCCGAATCCGGAAAAGGTCGCACCATTTAACATTGGTTATCGCAGACGAACTTTCAAGAACATCACGCAGAGGAAAATAAAATCTTATGACAGTGCAATACATTTTAGGAATGAAGGAGTAACTTTGGGACAAAAAACACATCCAATTGGTTTTCGCTTAGGTGGAATTCGTTCATGGGATTCCAACTGGTACAGTTCAAAGAAAGATTTTTCTCCGCAATTGGTGGAAGATTTAAAACTACGAAAATATGTTTTCAACCGTTTAAAGAAAGCGTCGGTTGGCAGAGTTTTAATCGAAAGAAAAGCGAAGCGAATTGAGATTACGATTTTTACTTCTCGTCCGGGAATCGTCATTGGACGAAGCGGAAAAGATATTCAGCAATTGGAAGAAGAGTTGAAAAAAGTTTCAAAAAACGAAGTCAAAGTTTTAATTCAGGAAATAAAGCGACCGGAACTTGATGCAACATTGCTTGCCGATCAGGTTGCGCAACAACTCGAAGGAAGAGTAACTACCCGGAGAGCAATGAAAGCGGCGATAATGTCCGCAATGCGTATGGGTGCGGCTGGTGTCAGGGTAATGTGTTCAGGAAGATTAGGCGGAGCAGAAATTGCCCGCGCCGAACAATATAAAGAGGGAAGAATTCCTCTTCAAACATTACGTTCTGATATAGATTTTGCCCGCGCAACAGCTCACACGATTTATGGAGCGCTCGGAGTGAAAGTGTGGATTTGCCGCGGTGATGTTTTAGAAATGCGGAAAGATAATTAGTTTAATTATAAAAATAATCGGCTCAGTTAATCGGGCAAGAATTTTAGTAGAAAATAATGTTAGCACCTAAACGTGTAAAGTATAGAAAAACCCAGAAGGGGCGAATGCGTGGAAAAGCAATTCGTGGTTCCACCATTGCATTTGGTGATTTTGGGTTAAAGGCTGTAGAACCAGGGTGGATTACTCAACGACAACTTGAAGCAGTCCGTGTAACCGTTAGCAGAATGATGAAACGCGAAGGCAAATTGTGGATTCGCATTTTTCCGGATAAGCCGATAACCAAAAAACCGGCAGAAACTCGTATGGGAAGCGGAAAAGGGGTGGTGGAATTTTGGGTGGCAGTAATAAAGCCCGGAAGAGTGTTATTTGAATT
>JAGXRH010000102.1 GCA_018335975.1 Ignavibacteriales bacterium | reverse complement strand
TTTACTTTTTTATTTTTCTTTTCCTCATTGGTTGTGGAACTTCGCAGCCACCCATGCAACAACCCGCGCAGCCGAATCAACAGGAAAAGAAAACGATAGCGCGTGAGCGAAACAAGGAAGCCGCATTAAAACATTTTATCGCGGGTTCAACGTATGATGCAAAAAATGATTATGCCCGCGCCGCGCTGGAGTATCAGGAAGCGCTCCGTTTTGATGACGACCCGGCAATATTCTACGCACTTTCCCGCGATTATATTCAGTTGAATAAACTTGATTTGGCAGAACAATTTGCGCGCGAGGCAGTCTATAATGATACAACCAACCGTGATTTTCGTGAAAATCTGGCGACAATTCATCTAATGCAGTTTCACATTGATTCAGCCGTCGTGCAGTTCAATGAAATAATCCGCAATGACTCCGATTACATAAAAGCGTGGTTCGATGTAGCGCACGCAACACAATACAAATCGCCATCCGCCGCCATAGCACTGTATAAAGCATTGATAAGCCGATTCGGCTCAAATCTGGATGCGTGGGAACAGATTGCGCAACTTTCACTTCAAACAAAGCAATTTGAAGAAGCGGCATCTGCGTATAATGAAATGTTGCTTCTGGAACCTTCGAACGTACAGGTGGAAATGGCTCTCGCAGCAATGTACGAACTTACGGGAAAAGACAGTCTTGCTCTGCTCCATTACCAAAAAGTTGCGAACGAGACCGATAACATTGATACAAAAATTGCTGCTGCGCGTCTTTTTCTTTTGCAACATAAATTTGACGAAGCGGAAAAAATAATTGGCGCCCTCGTTGACGGAGATTCCGCAGCGTTTGAAACAAAAATAAAAGTCGGGGAAGCGTACGTTGACGCTTTACAACGGGACAGTACGCTTGGAGAATATGTTCGTTCGTTTTTTCTGAAACTGAAAGACGAAGAGCCGAATGATTGGCGCCCGTATTGGTTTTTAGCGGCAATCGCCGCTTCGGAAGAGAAATATGCTGAAGCGATTACGCAGTACGAAAAAATAATTGAACTCGATGAAACTAACATTGAAGGATGGGTGAACCTCGCAACGATGTATTCGGAACAAAAACAGTTTACAGAAATGGCAACGGTGCTGGAACGCGCACGAAAAATTATACCGAACGATGTACGCATCAACTTCTTTCTTGGCATTGCGTATTACCGCGACGGAAAATTAACAGAATCCGTTGACCCGCTGGAGCGAACGTTACAACAACGACCGAATGATTTCAACACCTTATCAACGCTCGCATTAGTCTATGACGCACTCAAGCGTTATGCCGAGAGTGACCGATTGTATGAAGAAGCGCTGAGAGTAGATCCTGAGAATCATTTGATACTGAACAATTACGGCTATTCGTTGAGTGCGCGTGGCGAACAACTTCCCCGCGCGAAGGAAATGGCGGAAAAAGCATTAGCGAAACAACCGAAAAATACTTCCTATCTCGATACAATGGGATGGGTGCATTTTAAGTTGGGTAATTATAGCGATGCGAAAAACTTTATTCAACAGGCGATTGAGGGCGGCGACGCGAGCGCAGAGGTAAATGAACACATGGGCGATGTGTTTTACAAACTCAATGAAGTACAAAACGCGATGGAGTATTGGAGGAAGGCGGTGGAGAAAGATGGAAAACGCGAATCGGCTAAAGAAAAACTTCGCAAAGGGGGAATGTAAAAATTTGCAATGTGCAATTGGTAATTTTTTCCGTTCCGAAAAATTACTTTTTATTGTTCTTTGCGCCTCGCTGTTATTTTCTTGCAGAACGACGAAGGAAATCACAAAAAACTTTTCACGCGAAGAAATAATTTCTTCCGTTCAGGAAAATGCTCCTTCGATTTCCACGATGAGGGCAAAGGGAACAATGACCGTGGAAAACGAAGAAGAATCATTTAACCTCTCGTTTGAACTGGAATATAAAAACGACGACTCGCTCCTTCTTCGATTATATGGACCATTTGGAATTTCGGCAGGCATTCTACAACTCACGCGCGATTCGTTTCAACTCTTTAACGCAATTGACAACAGACTCATCATCGCATCGCTTCACGATAAAGCATTTGAAACACTTCTGCATTTTTCTGCTGACTTTTCAACAATCCAGAAAATATTTTTTGATGAAAATTTAAATGAAGTCACATCGAAGAACATCGAACTATCAAACGAGAACGATGAAATATTTCTTGCTTCACGTATGAACAATGGAACTGAGAAATTTTGGTTCAACACTGAAGAACAAACCATTGAGCGCTACCAAAAATTGAATCCGTCAAATGAACCGATGTTTGAAAAAAAATTGAAACGCTTTTCTTCCATCAACGAAAAACGTTTTCCCTATTGGATTCGCTCTTCGTTTCCGAAAGAAAACAGAATGATTACAATTTCGTACAGCGATGTGGAACTCAACGTCTTCGTCCTCTGTTCCTTTACCATTCCGAAAAGCGCGGAAATCATTCGACGATAAATTTTTCATTTTCTCTTAAACCATAACTTTTTATATCGTGTCAAACACACAAAATAATTTTTTTCGAAAGGCAAATACTATGAAACACACTTTTTCTCTTCTTTTGATGGTGGTGATTACGTTTATCGGCTGCCGGAAAGATTCTACAACCGAGCCACCGACAGAACGTGATTACTTCACCGATTTTATTACCTCCGACTCAGAGTACGGCGACTTTGCTGCAATGGATGATGATGGCAGTGAGGACGACACCACGAGCGGATTTTCAAAACTGTTCGATGGAACGCTCGATTCGATTACGCCGATTCGATTTGGGAAAAAAATAACGGGCTTGATTTCGCGAACGTACGATGTGCAAAATCTGTCCGATACCGTCCGAATTGTTTCCATCACAAAAAAACTCAACGGAAAACTTATTGTTCGTGGAATCATCACCGGCACCGGCGAAACAACGCGTGTTGTAAAGCCGTTTGTGCAAACCGTTCAACGCAAATTTGAATTTCACCGAAAAGCGCGCACCGATGACCCACGAAAAAATTGGCGCCCGTATGCCGTAACCGTTGGCGCCGGAACAACGCCGATGCAAGCGGATTCATTTGCAATTGATTCGCTCGTCATCACCACTCCCGATACAATGTTGGTGATAACCTCACCACTCGAAACATGGCTTCTTTTCGGTATGGGAAAAAAAATTCCAATGTTAAATCGCAATGACGATGTCAATGTTCGGATGGTGTTGCACAGTTGGGCGAGTAAACCGGAAAAAGTTTTTCTTCATCATGGCAAAGCAAGAAAGAAAGAGAACAGTGATAAGAAAAGAAAAGAGATTCCGCTCGTCTCAGAAATTGACCATCCTTCTGGGGGAAAACTTCGCGCCTATGCTACCACGTACGATATTCATCACCGCGCAGGTCGGTTTGGTGCAATATTTGAGGCGATGAGCAATAATTCGCTTTATGATAATGATAGCGCGAAGTATGGTTCGTCATTTTGGGGTGTTCCGTATAAAGTAAAATAAGCAAGAATTGATTTCTATTTCCCGAAAGCGCTGCTTGAGAAATCGAGCAGCGTTTTTTATTTTAAATTTTTCAGAAAAAACCTTTTGTATATTTGCCCCACTTTGACGCTTCGACTTCGCTCAGCGTGACAAATATTTTTACACCCTTGAATTCCCTCAAACCTCAAACCTCAAACCCCAAACCAACGGAATCAACTCCGTTGATGAAGCAGTACGCGCAGGTGAAAGCAAAATATCCCGACACGATTTTGCTTTTCCGAATGGGAGATTTTTATGAAACGTTTGAAGACGATGCGGTTCTTACATCAAAAGTTTTAGGAATTACACTCACGAAACGCGGAAAAAATGGCGCTGCAGGAGAAATTCCTCTCGCCGGTTTTCCTCATCACGCGCTCGATTCGTATTTGCCGAAATTGTTGAAAGCCGGTTATCGCGTTGCTGTGTGCGAACAAACCGAAGACCCGAAATTGTCCCGAAGGGATGCCTTTGGCACAAAAGGAATTGTGAAACGCGATGTTGTTGAAGTTCTTTCTCCCGGCGTTGCGTTTTCGGATAAAGTTTTGGAAAACAAACGCAACAATTTTCTCGCCGCAATTTATTTTCCTTCGCCACTTGTTACGGGAAATGATATGATTGGCGTTGCATTTATTGATATTTCCACTGCCGAATTTTCTTGTTCGGAATTTCCCTTACGAAACCTCGTTGAACAATTGCAACTTTTTTCCCCATCGGAAATTCTTGTGCAGAAATTAAATAGAGAAGCGATTGAAAAACTATTGGAAGTGAAAGTAAAATCTATTCTCACAAAAACGGATGATTGGATTTTCAATTACGATTACGCGTACGAACTACTCACAACACAATTTCAAACGCAAACGCTGAAGGGATTTGGAATTGAAAATTTCAGTAATGGAATAATTGCAAGCGGCGCAATTATGCATTACTTGAATGAAACACAAAAAGGAAATCTCTCGCATCTTCGCAAAGTTGTTCCGCTCAATATTGACGATACGATTGCCCTTCCCTATTCAACAATTCGCAATCTCGAACTTGTAACGCCGCTTTCTCACGATTCCGAAGATACAACGCTTCTTTCCGTTCTCGATAAAACGCAAACGCCGATGGGGGGGCGACTTTTGAAACAATGGATTATTCGTCCGTTGAAAAAATTGGAAACAATTCAACAGCGATTGAAAGCAGTTGATGAACTGGTAAATGCCAAAGGCATCCCTTCGGGAGAAAAATCTTCACGAAAAAAACTTGTAACTATTCTTTCCAACATTGGCGATGTTGAAAGATTGATTTCCAAAATTTGTACGGGAAGAGCAACACCGCGCGATGTATTTGTATTGAAAACTGTTTTGGATTTTGTTCGCAACTTAAAAGACGAAACGAAAAATCTAAAATCCGAAACGCTTTTTAAACTCAACGAACAATTGCAATCGCTGGAAAATGTTTCGCAACTTATTTCTTCCGCAATTGCCGATGAACCGCCGCTTTCACTCGTTGATGGAAATGTTATTCGCGCCGGATTCAATAACGAACTTGATGAACATCGCTCGCTCACGTTTTCCGGAAAAGAATGGATTGCGAATATGCAAACGAAAGAACGCGAACGCACGGGAATCAATTCGCTGAAAGTCGGTTTCAATAATGTGTTCGGTTACTACATCGAAATTACGCACACGCACAAAGATAAAACTCCGAGCGATTACATTCGCAAACAAACGATGACGAATGCGGAACGTTTTATCACTCCCGAATTGAAAGAATACGAAGAAAAAATTTTACACGCAGAAGAAAAAATTCTCGCACTCGAAACAAAACTCTTCAACGATGTGCGCTTGGAAATTTCAAAGTTCGCGGAAACGATTCAACGCAACGCAAAACTTATCGCGCTTCTTGATTGCTTGATTTCATTCGCTGAAGTCGCTGTTGCAAATGAATATGTTTGTCCCGAAATAAATGATTCGACAATGCTCCACATTGAAAACGGTCGTCATCCCGTCATTGAACAACTGCTTCCTCCCGGCGAACGATACACTGCAAACGATGTTGTTCTCAATAACGAAACGCAGCAAATTCTCATTATCACGGGACCGAATATGAGCGGCAAATCGAGTTTCTTGCGGCAAGTCGGTTTGATTACGTTGCTTGCGCATATCGGAAGTTTTGTTCCCGCAACGAAAGCAACGCTCGGACTTGTGGATAAAATTTTTACACGCGTTGGCGCATCGGATAATATTGCAAGCGGTGAAAGCACGTTTCTTGTGGAGATGCACGAAGCGGCGCACATTGCAAACACAGCAACGGAACGCAGTTTGATTTTGCTCGATGAAGTTGGAAGAGGAACTTCAACGTTTGACGGCATTTCGATTGCGTGGGCGCTCACGGAATATCTGCACGAAAAAGTAAAAGCGAAAACTCTTTTTGCAACGCACTATCACGAACTTAACGAACTTGCAGAATTGTATCCGCGCATAAAAAATTTCAAAGTGGATGTGCGCGAGTACAGCGACAAAGTTATTTTTCTGCACAAAGTTATTTCCGGTTTCGCCGACCATTCGTACGGAATTCAAGTTGCGCAAATGGCGGGATTACCAACCGAAGTTACGGAACGCGCAAAAAGAATTTTGAAAAATTTAGAAAGTTCGGAATTGAATGTGCACGAACAAGCAGAGAGCGTGGAGCGTGGAGCAAAGAGAAAGATCGCTCCCGAAATGCAAATGACATTATTTGAAATGAAAGACGACAAACTCCGCGAAGAATTACGCAACATCGAAATCGAAAAACTCACACCGATTGATGCGTTGAATAAGTTGGCGGAGTTGAAGAGGAAAGTGGAATGAAAATCTTATGTGATGGCTGTGTGATTGCTAAGACGATTTCTTCTGAAATTCTCTTAAAATTTGCGAAAATTTACAATTTTTTATGTGATGGCTATGTGATTTTATGAATCAAAACGAACTCAAAAAACTGCTTGAATCCTTAATTAATTTACCAAAGGAAAACGAATGGGTAGAATTTAAAACAAATTATGTTTCAATTGAAGAAATTGGCGAACTTATTTCAGCTTTGTCGAATAGCGCATGTTTGCATAATCAGCCATTTGGATATTTAGTATTTGGTGTAGAAAACGAATCACATAAAATTGTCGGAACAACGTTTAAGCCAAAATCTGATAAAAAAGGAAACGAAGAATTAGAGAATTGGTTGGCACAAAGATTAAGTCCAAGAATTGATTTCAGAATATTTGAATTCTTTTTTGATGAAAAACAAATTTCATTGTTCGAAGTTCCTTCAGTAAAAAATGAGCCAGTTAGTTTTCTACATGAAGAATATATTAGAGTTGGGAGTATTACAAGAAAACTAAAAGATTTGGTAGTGTCAAATACGAGTTGACATTTCATTGTTGTAATTAATGATAAACAACTTTGTTACTCCATAGTGCATATAGTCTGTCTTTGAAAACGATAATGTTCTCCGCACATA
>JAGXRH010000101.1 GCA_018335975.1 Ignavibacteriales bacterium | reverse complement strand
CATTTTAAGTTTTTTGAATAATCCTGAAAATTTTGGAAAGTTGCAAGAACTACAAATTGATGACTTGAAAAAACTTAACCTTATTTCAAGTATCAATAGTTTGAAAAATATTTTGACAATCTGGAATTCTAACAAAACAAATAGCAATGAATCATTTTGGCAAGATTTTTTTACTAAAAATTCTTGGGTGATAGCACAAGTATTTTCTTATCCAGTGGTGTTGTTCAAAGACAAAGCATACGTTGGAGGAAAAACAATAAATAATCAAGGTGGAAATGTCGTTGATTTTATTTTCAAAAGTGGCTTGATTGAAAACATATTATTAGTGGAAATAAAAACACCAACGGCTAAATTGTTAGGTAATGAGTATAGAAGCACATATTGTTTGAGTAATGAATTAACTGGTTCAATAAGCCAACTATTAAAATATAAAGATGAGGTTCAAAAGAATTATTTCAATTTAAATCAACTTGATAATGAGAATTTTTTTGTTTTTGATCCTCAATGTTTGTTAGTAATCGGAAGTGTCGAAGGTGAAAAATGGTCACATCTGCAGAAAAGTACTTTCACATTACAAAGACATAATTTAAAAAACGTGGAAGTAATAACTTTCGATGAGTTATTTAAAAAGGTTGAAATGCTCATCGAACTTTTTGAAAAAGAATGATGAAAAACACTGAAGCAACTTTCACCGATTTACCAGTTGTTGAGAAACTTTCTCGCCGTGTCATTCCGAACATCAACTTCAGTTGGTGTGAGGAATCTTTCCAAATGAAACGCAATAAAAAATTTCAAAAAGATTCCTCACCCGAATAAATTCGGATTCGGAATGACACACCACGGAAATAGTACGCAAAAATAATTATGCCTAATCCAACAATCAACGAAGCAACTTCTACTGATTTACGAGTTATTGATGAACTCAAAAAAATCGGTTGGAAAGTCGGAGATACGTTACTCTACCAACAAGAATATCAATTGACGGTAGAACAACGCCAACAATTTCCCGGACACAAAAGTATAAAGCCGGATATTGTTCTCACCGATTTGGATGGAACTATATTGGCTGTCTTTGAGAACAAATTGGACGATGAGAAAAAAGCGCTCACGAAGTTGCGAACATTGTATTACACAATTCTCATACCGCGATTTCTCTACGCTTGCTCTTCCGAACGAAACTTATTTTACGACACAGCGTGGAAGGGATTGGAAGCGGGAGAGTTTCGGCGCGTCAATTCGTTTCTCACACTCGAAGAAATGAAATTGAAAATCGAACAAGAGAAGAAAAAGAATGTTGAGCGAGAAATTCACATAGACAAAACAATTGCCGGCGGATTCGATGCGGCAGCGGGAAAAGAACGTTATTTTCAAACTGAATGCATTAACATGCTCATAAATAAATACAAAGCGGGAAAACAGAAAATGCTTGTTCACATGGCAACGGGACTTGGAAAAACGCGTACGATGGTTGCCTTGGTGAAAACAATGCTGGAATACGGTTTTGCAAAACGTGTGTTGTTCGTTGTTGACCGCGTGTTACTTGCTGAACAAGCATTAGACGATGGATTCAGTCTCATCAGCAAAGAACATACTTCCACTCGACTTCGCACATCAAATTTTCGCCAGCAAAAAAATGTTTCTATTCACGTTCTTGTCATTGATACGCTTGAAAACATTTATCAAAACATACCAAGCACGTTTTACGATTTATTGATTGTAGATGAATGTCATCGTTCTGTCAACGTTAATCGCAAATTGATATTCGACCATTTTTTGTGTCCGCGTATCGGATTAACGGCAACACCGCGAACAGCAATTGCGGCAGAAGGAAAAGAAATTCCCGAAGCGGATTTGGAAATTTTAGATACGTATCGTTTGTTCGGTTGTGAAACAGGCGAACCGGATTACCAATTCGATTTAGCGCGTGGAATTGATGAGGGTTTTTTAGCGCCGTATAAACCGTTGGAAATAAAAACGTCGCTCACGGAACTTGCTGAAAAAAATGGAGTTGAATTTTCCTATGTACTCGACCCCGATGAGCGTGCAAAGATAGAACTCGACGAAAGTAAAAAACTGATGTTGGAGCAGTTGAATCGCAAATACATTTCAGAAGAACAAACGATGCGCATTGCGGAAGAAATAAAAAAGAATACGGAGTACGGCGAGAAAGTTATTTTGTTCGGTGTAAGTCAAGCGCATTGTATTATGCTTGCGAATGCGTTGAATAAAGTTTTTCCCGACAAAGATGGAGAGGTTGCGCCGCGTTATGCTGAAACAATAATTTCAGATAACAGTGAGTTGAATAAAACATTGAAAACGTGGTTTAAAAAACCGAATCGCAAACCATATATTGCAGTTTCCGTTGATATAATGACTACGGGCGTTGACATTCCGTGTGTCCGGTATATCGCATTTTCAGCACTTACAAAATCGGTGGGAAAATATTTACAAATGCTTGGTCGCGGAACTCGGCTTGACCCGAAAAGTGGAAAGTTCAGTTTCAAAATTTTAGACTTTGTAGGTTTATGCAAGCGAATGGGAGACAATGGAAGAGGAACATTGAAACCAAATATAAAAATCATACATACACCAACTCACGGAGGTACTGGTGGAGGAGGAAACGGACCTGGACCTGAGCCGCCGCCATTACCAAAAAATTGGTATTTAATAGATAATCCTGACCCGGAACAATTTATTCAAAGAGTGTGGATTCATGGAGATACTATTCAAGTAATAGGTAACATTCCGATTGATGATGCGCGAAAAATATTTGAACAAGAAGCGGAACAAACAAAAAATTCTAATGTTGTTGAAATAAAAAAGAAAATACAAAACGAATTGACATACGAACCGACACAAAAAGATTTGGAACTGCTAAGAATTTGGATGAGTAATCCGGAAATTTATTTAGACGAAGAGCAATTGAAAAAAATCTATGCTTATCCACAAGGAAGTTTGTGGGAATTCTTTTTACACGCAATAAAAGTTCGACAAATCCCTACTCCCAAAGAACGAATTGCACGAGCGTTTGAAAGTTATTTACAAACCTATCACTTTTCCGACGAACAAATTCGCGTGTTGAAACGAATGAAAGAAATACTTACGATAAACATAATTGAAAAGAAACCGTTTCGTCTCAATGAAATATTTTCTCATCCTGTTTACGAACAAATGTTAGGAACAAGGGAAGAAGTGAATCAAGTTTTTGGCGAACAACTTGACCAAACATTGAGTGATTTTGAAACGATGGTGAGAGTATAGAATCTCAAATCTAAAATCTAAAATATTCTAATCTCCTTCCACCGCAACTTGCGCAAATGTTGGTTCGCCAATTTCCCTGTGCTTATTTACCAAAAAATAGATTTATATTTCAGCCCAAAATTATATTTGCCGCTATGCTTAAAAAAATTATACTCACGCTCGCAATAATTTTTCTTCTCATTCAACTCTATCGTCCCGAACGAACAAACCCTGTTGTAGAGGGGAAAGCGATACAAGCACCGGAACATATTGCTCTGGTATTGAAACGCGCTTGTTACGATTGTCACTCCAACGAAACAGCGTGGCCCTGGTACTCCAACATCGCGCCGATTTCCTACTTCACCATTGACCACGTAAATAATGGGCGGAAAGAATTGAATTTTTCGGAGTGGGAAACGTACAAACCAAAACGCAAAGCGCACAAACTTGAAGAAATGGTTGAGATGGTGCGGGAACGTATTATGCCGCTTCCTTCGTACCTTCTTGCCCATAAAGAAGCAGAGTTAAGCGATGAGGATATCCGCGTGATAATTACGTGGGCTGAAGAAGAACGAAGTAAGTTTGACGAAGAATAAAATTATTTTTTTTCCGTTTCTTTTTTGTTAGCGAAATAGGCAAACATCCCGAACGCCCTTGCAGCTTCCCCTTGTGCGTGAACAGTTCCCACTTCATCAACACCGTAGCCATCTTCACCGCCGTTAGGATTCCAGCCGTTGCGAATTCCGTGGTCGTATTCACGGTGCAACGTAACACTTGCTTTTCCGTGATGATTCGTCCAAACGTGTTCGAGCATCACTTCCACTTTTTCATACACATCAGGTAATTCTTCAGGGGCAAGCGCGTACGCATCAAGAAGGTAATTGACAAACGCGCCGTTACCATCCATCGTTATCTGAAAGTAGTCAGTCGGGTCGAGCCATCCGTTTGCGGAATTCGTAATATATTTCGCGGTAGCAACAACGACATCTCTATATTTCTTTTCTTTTGTAACGCGAAAAAGAGAAGCGCCAATCGCGCAATATTCCGCCCCTTCCCACGGAAGTTGTTTTCCGAATGCAGCTAATCCCGGTTTTCCTTCCCATTTTCCATTTCCTTTGTACAACGTTTGAATAATGCCGGGGAATTGTTTATCTCCGTTCCAAACCAGAAGCGCATCGTCGAGAAAATTTTGTTCTCCCGTCGCTTCAAAAAGCCAGCAGGCAACATTCGCCATCTGATTCATATTACTGTTGGTGAAAATGCGTTCGTTGACGCGGTGTGTTGGAGACCAATTGTACCAACCCCAAAATCCTTCATGCGAAGAAAGGCGTCCCTCTCTTCGCGCTTCGAGATAACGGCGTTTTGTATCTTCTACCAAAGCAAAATTTTTTCTCCCGGTAAAATCCCACCAATACATTTCCGCTAAACAGACCCAGGCGCGGTCATCAACCCATGTGCCGGTACACATCAAACGCAAATCGTGTTCTTCAAGGTGAAAGCGTAGCAACGATGAATCGTTTGTTGCCGCAAATAAATACGCATCCCCGATTGCACCGTACGCACCTTCCCAACACGGGGTGTACACCTGATGAAAAAGCGAGGTAACAGCAAACGCCCGTTCGAGCCATTTATTTTGGTAACCAACTGTTGGCGTGTGAGAAGTTTCTTTCGTTTCTTTTGTTGATGCGGGAGGTGAAGATGGAAGGCGTAACATTTGCACAACAACACCGGTAATGATGACGACAACTAAACCTACGAGAACTATACGCGAGTTTGTTACAACGGTTGGAGATTTTTCAATGATTTTTTTCTTCTTACGCATCTCAACGAGTCTTTGACAACAGATTAATTCTCAAAAAACTTGTGTGAAGTTAAGATTTATTTCTGATTTTGTCAATTGTCCAAAAAGTGAAAGCAATAAAGAGCCCAGGATACATCGGCTCGAGTTCGAGAGGAAAATTTTTTCCTTCTAAAAAAATGTATTTACTCAAAAGCCAATTGAACGAAGTGAGCCACCCGAAAAGCATTGCGAGAAAAGCGTAGCGCGCCGAAATTTTTAACCGCTCGAAATAACTTGCAACGAGTGGAATAAGCAACCCGGGAATTACAATTGTTCCAATCGTGTACCAAATTTCAATTACGCTGGGAAGTGCGAGGGCGAGGATAACAGAAAACGAGAAAGAAGCAATTAGTCCGAATTTTATCCATCGAATTGATTGGTTTGCGGTTTGCGGTTCGAGGTTTGCTTTTCCTAATCCCCAACCTCTAATCCCCAACCTTGATAAAATATCTCGCCCAAGTGTTTGCGCAGAAACAAAAGCAAGTGTGTTCAACGTTGACATTATTGTTGCTAACATTCCCACATAAAATAATCCTTTCGCAACCGGCGGAAGAATTTTCTCTGCAAGGAGCGGGTATGCCATCATCGGTTGTTCGATATTCGTTATGGAAGCGCGGGCGTATAATCCTGCTGTTGCCGTAAGCATATCAAACACGAGCCAAAAAATAATTGAAACGAAAATTCCCTTCTGTGCGACCTTTTCATTTTTTGCCGCATAACATCGCTGGTGGAATGCCGGGTCAACCAAAGTCCACAATGCAATAAAAAACCACACGATAATAAACTGAATGGAGTTTCCTCCAAACCATTCTCGGTGTAACGGTGGAAGATGTGATTGAAGAAATTCCATTCCGCCGAAGTGCGAGAAACAAAACGGAACGATGATACCAAAGCCGATGAACATCAGTATAAATTCAAGAATATCGGTCTGCACATCCGAGCGAAATCCTCCGAAATATAAATACGAAACTGCAACAATGGCAGTAACGAGCATTGAAACAAGCAAACTCCAGCCAAATAACATTTGTAAGAAAACGCTAAGCATTAATACATACGGCGCAGGTGTCATTAAAATAAATGTAAGAATTGCACCGAGCGTTGCAGTTTTTTTATCGTATGCCTGTTCGAGTTTATCGGGAATGGAAATAAGATTTGTTGCGCGGATTTTTTTTGCGAGAAACGTTGCGAAGAGAGCGGCAAAAAGATAATAGGGCACTCCCTGAATCACCCAACTTGAAATACCGTAGCGATAATAAAACTCCCCGATGCCGAGGATGCCGCCATACCACGTTGAAGCGAGCGTCATTACAAAAATCGGAAGCGTCAGCGAACGTCCGGCAAGAAGAAAATCTGTTTCATCATTAGTTGTTTTCTTTGCCGAGCGAAATCCGATAAAAAGAACAGCGGCGAAGTAAAGAAGAATGACGAGAATATCTGCGAGGGCGAGGTGTATCAAGGTGGTTAGAGGTTTGAGGTTTGAGGTTTGAGAAAATAACTTACTCAAATCCCAAACCTCAAACCATTTTAAGTTGTTGAATGAAATCGGTAAAGGAGGAGTGTTCCTTTTTTCACAGAGATGGAAACCGGTGAAGACGTTGCTTCGTTGCTGATTCCTTCACGTACGCCGAGTTCGAGTGCATCATTGTTCAAATTGTATTTCAAATTTTTTGTGGTAACGCCGGTGCATCGTTCAAGGGGAATGAGAGAAATTTTTTCGCCTTTTTTTGTTTTCAGTTTTACGTATTTATGAATTTGTGTGAGTACGCCGACAGTATCAACAATTGTAATTTCAATGAGATGTCCGAACTTTTTGAAACATCCCAGACTTCCTGTCGAGTGGTCAATTCTATCGCCGATGACTCCAATAATAGCAACAGAAGGAATTTTTTTTACGATACAAAAACAAATCGCTTTTTCTAAATCGGTGCTGTTTTGATTTTCGATAAGAATCTGCGGAACATTTACAAAATATTTTTTCGTTGCTGGCGTAATCGAATCGAAGTCGCCGAGAATAATATCGGGCTTGAGAGCATTTTTTCGCGCACCATTTGCTCCGCCATCAGCGCAAATAATTATATCTGCTGCGCGTTTGAGATTGTTGATTGTTTTTTTCGAAGGAAGAATTCCGTTTGCAATGATGAGTGCGTTCATTTGTTTCTTATAAATTTGCGGTAACTCCCAAAAGGTAATTCCGTTCAGCAGCCGGAAAAAATGCATTGCCTTCGCCGCTCATAAAATATAAACGGTTGAAAATGTTTCGCACTTCTCCGCGAAAAGTTAGTACGCCGCCGTTGAACTTGAACGCATACGATGTTTCAAGATTGAAAACAGAATAAGCGTCATTTTTGTTTTCTTCGTTTCTGAAGTTATCAGTATAAAAGCTTCCAACATATTTTGAAAGCAGGGATGTCGTGAGTTGTTCGGCGCGATATGTCAAACGCAGATTTCCCAGCACGTTTGGAAAACCGGCAATCGGATTACCATCGAGTTTATCTTCAACGCCGTTTTCATACGTGGAATATTGAATGAGGCGATTTCTTGAAAGCGAAAGATTTCCTGCGGCAGAAAAATGTTCATTCAGTTTTTGCGAACCATCATATTCCATTCCGATGTGGCGCGTGCGTTTTGCATTACCGGTAACGGGCTGACCGAAAATATCAATCGCTCCGCTTTTTACGAGTTCATCAAAAAATTCCATCCAGTAAAAGTTGACTTTAAGATACGATGATGCAGTTTTGTATTGTAATCCATATTCGAAATTTAAAAGATGTTCCGGTTTTGCCAACGGTGAAGTGAAGTCATATTGCGGAACTCCGTTCACGATTTTTTTTATTTCGAATTGCGGTGTTGCTCCGAAGTACGAATCTTCTGCGGCGTACAAATTGCGCAATCGGGGTTCGCGCGATGTGTAGGAAAGTGAGGCGTACACGTTGGACACATCGCTCATATTGTAATTAATTCCAAAACGAGGATTGATAAAAAAATACGGAACGGAAAATTCATTCTTCAAATACTTTTCGTTCCTGATTTCGTACTGATTGAAAACGAATTGCACGTCGCCCATCACGGTAGTATTTTTTTCAACGCGATACAATTCGTGCGCATACAACGAGAAGATATTTTTTCCTCCGTTGTATTCGTAAAAATGATAATTCAAATCGTACAGTGCAGGCAAAAATCCCTCCGCTGATTTAATTTTCCCCCAATGCAGTGAACGGTGAATACGGATTTCTGCGCCGATGGTCATAGTTCCATTATCGTGTTCAATTTCCATTCGAGGCAAATACCCGAATTGTTTATTGCCGACGAAAGCGCGAATCAATACGTTTGTCAAATTATTACTTATTGGAATTCCATAATTATATCCGAGACGCAGCATCGAAGTATCCGCCCAACTTCCATCGTAATCAAAAAAGCCATCGCCTTGCACATAAAAAAGTGTGTTACAAAATTTTAAAGTAGGAGAGATGTTCCATTCATTGAGCAATTCAAAATGCGGTTGATGGAAGTTTTCAATTTCTTCTTTTCTGCGAGGACCTGTCCAAATAAAGTTGTTGCCCCACCAATAACCAGTTAAGTTTTGTCGGCGAAGTTTTTTATCGCTGTTTGCAAGTTTTGGTAAACCGTAATACACAAGCCCATCTTCAATTGGTCCTCCATAGAATTGTACACGAGTTGACATATTTTCATCGAACCGCGCCGCAGCAAAAAAGAACGAATTCAAATTTGCAAAAGAACGCTCACGGTACCCATCGCTTGATAGGCGAGAAAGTTTTCCGTAGAAAAGATATTTGTCGACGAGTATTCCTGAGTTATAGGCAGCCGAATATTTTCTTGCATTGAGTTTCGTTGTGTTCTCATCGCCAAATTCCTGAACGTTGAATGACGATTCGAGAACAATATTTTGCGTTGACGTAAATGGTGTTGTGGTAAGATTAACCGAACCGCCGATTGCCGCTGGTCCGTAAAATGCACTTCCTGCTCCGCGCTGCACTTGAATATTATCTGTACTCGAAAGCATATCGGGAAAATCAATCCAATACACATTGTGGTCCTCGGGGTCGTTTTGCGGAATACCATTAACCATAATTGAAAGCCGTCGTTGGTCAAATCCGCGGAGCGTCATATAATTGTAGCCGATACCGTTTCCGTTTTCGGAGTACGTTGTAACCGATGGAAGTTCTGAGAGCAGCGTTGGGATATCAAGCAATGACTGACGCTGCTGAATCACTTCGCGCGAAACATTTGAAAACGTAACCGGCGAAGAACGTTCTGTTGCTTGTGTCGGAGTTACGTTGATGAGTGGTAAATTATACGTTGTGTCTTTTTCCTGCGCGAGGAGTACGGAGCAGGGAGTAAAAAGCAAAGAGCAGAGAGTGTAGAGAATAGTGCGGAGAGCAATACGTAAAATAGTCTGGTCAAGATACATTGAAATTTTCTTTTGCTGAATTGAAAAATTAAAAACCGTTTTCTCCATGGAACAACCATAGGGGAAAACGGTTTAAAAGATAACTACAATGAAACACACAATCCGTTTTCCTCCGCTGGTATAATCCAGGTCAGGTTCCGAGGGTGTTTTCTCAGTCCCGTTTTTTTCGGGACACCCCTAACGTTGAAAATTGTGCGGGCAAAATATACTATCTTCCCGGTATAAACCCAAATCATAGAGTAGAAAGGGGAGAACAAGTGCATTTTTTTTTTGCCACAGATGCACAGATTATTTTAAACTTGAGTTGTGAAAATCTGTGAATCTGTGGCTGATTATTTCTAATGCATAATCCGGGATACATTCATCTCAAAAAAAATCAGAGCATTTTTTGATTTTCACCATTCTTTTCTTTATGTTTTGTCCGGCTTTTAAACCAAAATCAATTCTCTTTCAACTTCAAATTTTAGTTAGGATAATAATTATGAAACAGTTTCTTACTCGTTTTACGCTTCTTCTTTCTTTTGTACTAACCATCGCTTCATTTACAACTGCTCAGGTTCAGCAAAATGATGTGATTATCAATGAGTTTCTTGTCAATCCGGTTTCCGCCGATGGGAAAGAATATGTTGAACTTCTCGTTACAAGTTCTACTCCCGTGGATATGCGTGGTTGGCGATTGACCGATGTGAGTTCTAAAACAACTGCAACCGGCGCAACGGAAGGGCATCTTGATTTCCCGATGCAATCCTATTTGCAAGATTTACCGCAAGGTACAAGGATTGTTGTTGTTTTCCCTGTCCCTTCTGGAAATAGTAATCTCTATGCCCTTGAAGATACTGACCCAAGTGATTCACTCCTCATTTTATTCTCAAGCGCAATCAGTGGTTCTCTCATAGCATCCGGGACTATTGATTTTTCTACGAATGAAAATATGGTGTTGATGGATAGTTCAAGTCTATTAACGCCTGCCTCCGCGACAATTGTGGATTATGTTGGGACAGGAACTAATAACAGTTTAGTAAATTATCTTGGTGCGCAATGGTATAAATTAACTGATTCAATTCCCACTGGTTCCTCCGGCACGGTTACTTACTTTACTAATGATAGAAGCGGAGGTTTGAATAACGATACCAGTTCCATAACAGTAATGTGGAAAGCAAATCAGCCATCAACGGATAAAACACCAGGGCTAAAAAATATTGGTCAGATATTTCCGTGGACACTTACGAGCGCAAACTCGGGCGATGGAACAGCATCATTATTGAATGTTTCTCCCTCAGAAGTTACGTTACTCAACACGACGTTATTCCGAAGAGAAGTTTCATCGCAGACAGTCCGATTAACCATCAATGGAACTTCAGGCGGCGCGCTTGATTCTGTTATTGTTACCGTTCCCAATACTTGGACAGGACTTTCAAGCGAAAATGTCTCTTTAGGTGGCGCTTTTGCAGGGAAAGACATTGTTGTATCAGGAAATCGTATTGAAATTTTAAGCACAGGTCTCGAAACAACCCCTGGTACTGTTGATATTGCTGAATTGACAACTCCCAATCCCGCAGGCGCAGGAGTAGAAGGAAGTTATACGTGGAATGTTTATACCTCCGCCGCTTCAAATCCAGCTGCAATCATTAGCGTGTTACCAAAATCCAGAGTTATAATTCCGATTCAAAATATACGAACGGGAGGAGTTGACGGATTTGGAAATAGTAACGCAGGCGGAACTACAGCGGTGATGTTCAATAAAATTGTTGCTGTAGAAGGAGTAGTAACGGTGGAAGATTCTATACTTGCCGGGATTACTACTACAAGTTTCTTTATTCAAGACGGAAACTACGGGTTGCAGGTTTTCCGAAGCGGCGCAAATAGTTCGCAATTATTCCAACGTGGCTCAAAAGTAATTGTGTTAGGAAATATTACCAATTTTAATGGTATTACTGAGATTGTTCCTAATTCAATTGGCTCACCTGATTTTTTTGTAGAAGGGACAGGTACCCTGCCCGAACCGTTGGCATTAGATTCTACGAGCCAAATACGGGAACAGTATGAAGGGCGACTTGTAAAAATTTCCGGCGTTGCGTTCGATAGCGTTGGGTTGCTCTTTCGGGCGATGACGTCAACCGTCGGCGCAAAGTTTCAGAAACATAGCATCTATCGTTCTTTGCATATCAATACTGCAGATTCACTTGGAAATATAGCAGGTCAGCGTCCATTTAAAATTATCGGAACAACAATTCCTCCTACAGCAGATATTGTCGGTGTTGTTTATCATCGTTCCGATTTGGATACTGTGGACGTTACGAAGCGGAACGCGTACAAACTTGCCCCCCGCGATATTCGTGATATTACCCGATACAGTTCGCTCACCGGACTTGTCTTTAACGATTTAAGTGGAGACGGAATAAAAGATGCGGGAGAGCCCGGGTTACAGGGTTGGCAACTGAATCTCAATGGTAATGCACAAACGGCAACAACAAATATAAATGGTGTTTACACATTTAACGGATTAGTTGCTGGTACATATATCATCTCCCAAACCGTGCAATCGGGATGGGTACAAACGACTCCCGGCAATAATGGTAATGATACTGTTACTGTTGGAGAAGGGGTGGTAATGTCCGCTCCGGCTTTTGGTAATTGGAAAAATGGTCGCATCGAAGGATTTACCTATGAAGATAATGATGGTGATGGTACGTTCAACGCCGATGTAGATAGAATCAGCCCCGGACCTCAAATTTTCTTACACAGCAGTACACTGGGTAATTTTATTGATACCACAGAAGCAGATGAAGATGGGAACTTCTCATTCTTCGGACTTCCCGCAGGAACATATTTTGTAACAATGGAAGCAACCAATACAGTCCGCATCACCGACCCGCAACCGATTGACGGGCAAATTTATTTAACCACCACACTTTCGCCCACATCCACCTCTTTCAACGGAC
>JAGXRH010000100.1 GCA_018335975.1 Ignavibacteriales bacterium | reverse complement strand
TACCTCCCCGCCCGGTTACAATTAACTTATGTACATCATCATCTTTTTCTTTGATAAACTTAATCGCTTCGTATCGCACCCTTCCATCAAATTTGGAAATGATTTGCGATTGCGCCGCAATGAGTGATGCAGTTCCGCCGGTGTGAAATGTTCTGAGCGTCAATTGCGTTCCGGGCTCACCGATTGATTGGGCGGCTATGATTCCGACTGCTTCGCCGGGCTCGACAAGTTTTAACGTTGCCAAACTTCTGCCATAACAATTTGCACAAATTCCTCTGCGTAACTGGCATGTCAACACCGTTCGAATTTCTACGGACTCAATGGATGTCTCCCCTATCAAATTTGCCGCTTCTTCTTCAATTAAATGTCCGGCTTTTACGATAAGTTTATTTGTCCTCGGGTCGCGAACATCATGCACGGCAACTCGACCTAATATCCGTTCGGAGAGTGGTTCTTTGATGTCTTCTCCCTCTTTCAACGCACTAACCATAATACCCATAATGGAACCGCAATCTTCATCTGCAATCACAGCATCCTGAGCAACATCCACTAACCGTCGAGTAAGATAACCGGCATCTGCTGTTTTGAGAGCAGTATCAGCGAGACCTTTGCGTGCGCCGTGGGTAGAAATAAAATATTCCAAAACGGTCAACCCTTCACGGAAACTCGCGATAATTGGATTTTCAATTAATTCGCCTGCGGAACCCGACATACTTTTTTGCGGTTTGTGCATCAATCCACGCATTCCGGCTAATTGGCGCACTTGTTCTTTCGAACCACGCGCTCCCGAATCTACCATCATATACAATGAATTGAATCCGTGCTTTGAATGTTGTAGTGTTTCAAACAATCGTTCGGCAATTTTATTTGTTGTACGTGTCCAAACGTCTATTACTTTGTTATAGCGCTCACCGTCCGTAATAAAACCATTGAGGTATTGGTCTTCGATTTTATAGACTTCTTTTTCTGCTTTCGAAATAATTTCTTGCTTCTCATTCGGAACAACGACGTCGCCAATACTCACAGATAATCCTCCACGAGTAGAAAACTTGAAGCCAAGTGTTTTCAATTGGTCAAGAAATTCTGCAGTACGTACATTTCCACAACGACGATACACTGTGGCAACGATTTGAATAATACGACTCTTGTTTAATAATTCGTTGATATAACCAAGCTCTTTAGGAACTGATTTGTTGAAAATAACTCGTCCGGTTGTCGTTTCGATTATTTTTCCATCAATCCGAACTTTGATACGCGCATTTAATCCAACGTAGCCCGTACTGTATGCTAATATAACTTCCTCATCCGAACAGAATAACTTTCCCTCACCCTTATCACCCGGTTTCGATTTCGTAAGATAATATAAACCCAAAACCTGGTCTTGTGTCGGATGAACAATCGGGTTACCATTCTGAGGATTCAAAATGTTATGACTGGAAAGCATCAACACTCTCGCTTCCAATTGTGCATCGAATGAGAGTGGAACATGTACTGCCATTTGGTCGCCGTCAAAATCTGCGTTGAAAGCGGTACACACCATTGGATGAATACGAATCGCTTTTCCTTCAACAAGCACCGGCTGAAATGCCTGTATGCCTAATCTATGAAGTGTTGGCGCGCGGTTGAGTAATACGGGATGCCCTTCGATAACGTTTTCTAAAATTTCAAAAACTTCGGGACCTTTGCGCGATACAATTTTTCTCGCACCTTTCACAGTCTTTGCAAGTCCACGTTCAATGATACGGCGAATTACCATTGGTTGAAATAATTCTACCGCCATATCTTTCGGTAACCCACATTCGTGTAATTTCAATTCCGGACCGACGACGATGACAGAACGACCGGAGTAATCAACACGTTTTCCGAGTAAGTTTTGTCGAAAGCGACCTTGTTTTCCTTTTAAAATATCAGAAAGTGATTTTAATGCGCGGTTATTATCTGTTTTCACCGCAGTGGTTTTACGGGAATTATCAAAGAGAGAATCAACAGACTCCTGTAACATTCTCCGTTCATTTCGCAAAATAACTTCCGGCGCTTTTATTTCAATCAAACGGCGCAATCTATTATTTCGGATAATTACGCGACGGTACAAATCATTCAAATCAGAAGTTGCAAATCTTCCACCTTCGAGCGGTACCAACGGTCGTAATTCAGGTGGAATAACCGGAACAACATCTAATATCATCCACTCAGGTTTATTCGGGTGGCTTCCTTCACGTTCCCGAAAAGCGCCAAGCACACGTAAACGTTTTAAAATTTCCTGTTTCCGTTGCATTGAAGTTTCGACTCGTGCTTGAGCGCGAAGTTCCTGATAAGTTTCTTCAACCTTAATCCGTCTCAGTAATTCACGAATTGCATGTCCGCCAATTGCAGAAATAAATTTGCGGGGGTCTTCATCATCTAATTCCTGATTTCCTGCGGGAAGAGTGTCAAGCACTTCAAGAAACTGGTCTTCCGAAAGCAAATCGAGCATTCGCAACCCGGAAACGCCCGGTTGAATGACAACATAACTCTCGTAATAAATAATCTTCTCTAAATCCTTGGAACTGATGCCAAGCAGTTGTCCGATTTTACAGGACAACGATTTAAAATACCAAATATGCACAACAGGAACTGCCAATCCGATATGCCCCATCCGTTCACGCCTTACGATTTTTTGAGTAACTTCAACACCGCATCTATCACAAACGATACCGCGATAGCGAATCCGCTTATACTTTCCGCAATGACATTCCCAATCGCGCGTAGGTCCGAAAATTTTTTCGCAGAACAGACCGTCTTTTTCCGGACGAAATGTACGGTAGTTCACCGTTTCGGGTTTGGTGATTTCACCCCGAGACCAGTTTAAAATTGTGTCGGGCGATGCCGTCCGAATACAAATTTTTGAAAACGGTTTTTTCTGTACTTTCGGTTTTGTATCTGCTAAGCCGTAAACCATAGTGAGTTTGAAATAAAATTATTAATGAAAAGATATTCGGATGTGTGAACTTTATTCTGCTGTTACGTCCAACCCTAATCCTTGCAATTCTTTAACCAAAACGTTAAATGATTCGGGCACGTTTGAGTCAAGGAAATTTTCTCCCTTGACTAACGATTCATAAATTTTTGCTCTTCCGGTAACGTCGTCGGATTTTACAGTAAGCATTTCCTGTAACACATGCGATGCTCCGTATGCTTCCAATGCCCACACTTCCATTTCTCCGAAACGCTGTCCGCCGAACTGTGCCTTTCCACCTAACGGTTGTTGGGTAATAAGTGAGTACGGTCCGATGGAGCGTGCGTGGATTTTATCGTCAACCAAGTGAGAGAGTTTCAGAATGTAAATATTCCCTATCGTTACTTCCTGATCAAATGCTTCGCCCGTGTGTCCGTCGTACAAAACCGCTTTAGAATTTTCATTCAATCCGGCTTTACGAAGTTCATTTTGCACATCTTCCCATCGAGCGCCATCAAAAATTGGCGTTGCATAATTCACTCCTAAGTTCATTCCTGCCCAACCGAGCGCAGTTTCAAACAACTGACCCAAGTTCATACGAGAAGGAACACCAAGCGGATTTAACACCACGTCAACAGGCGTTCCATCTTCAAGAAACGGCATATCGGCGACAGGTACAATTCTTGCGACAACCCCTTTGTTTCCGTGACGCCCCGCCATTTTATCGCCAACAGAGAGTTTTCTTTTCTTCGCAACATACACTTTCGCAAGTTGCACAATTCCCGGTGGCAAATCATCGCCTATCATAATTGCGGTACGGTCGTGTTTATGTTGTGCCTTAAAGTCGCCTACTTTTGTAAAATAGTTTTCATACAACTTTGTGAGTAATTGATTTTTTTTCTTCTCTTCAACCCAATCGGCACGGAAATCAAGAGTTTCAAGATTATCCATTCCGATGAACGAATCTTCGACAAACTGTTTCCCATTTCGAAATACTAATTCTCCATCTAATGTGCGAACACCGACAGATTTTTCTCCGTCGAGAAGCAACCCAAGTTTCCTTTGGAGTTTCTCATAGACGAATCGTAAATCTTCTTCCAACTTTTTATCGAGTGCGTCGAGTTTACGTTTGTCATCCTGTTTGGAATCGGCATCCTTTCGTTTTCTCCCAAACAACTTTGCGTCAATGACAATACCTTTCATTCCCGGAGGCGCTTTGAGAGATGCATCTTTTACATCGCCTGCTTTTTCTCCGAAGATTGCTCGCAGTAATTTTTCTTCCGGAGAAGATTCCGTTTCTGCTTTCGGAGTAATTTTTCCGATGAGAATATCGCCTTCATGAACCTGAGCGCCGACACGGATAAGACCGCTTTCATCGAGTTCTTTTGTCGCTTCCTCACTGATGTTGGGAATTTCGCGGGTGAATTCTTCTTCGCCCCGTTTTGTATCGCGAACCTGTAATTCAAATTCTTCAATATGCAATGATGTGAAAACGTCATTCGCCACTAATCTTTCACTGATGATAATAGCGTCTTCGAAGTTATATCCATTCCACGGCATAAACGCTACAAGGACGTTTCGTCCGAGAGCAAGTTCCCCTTTATCAGTTGCACAACCGTCAGCAAGAATATCCCCCTTCTTGATTTTTTGGCCAACGGAAACAAGCGGTCTTTGATTTATCGTGGTATCCTGATTCGTTCGGAAAAACTTGGTGAGCGGATACTCAACGTGTTTAATATCTTCAAATCGTAACAATGCTTCCTGCGTACGTTCATCAATGTCATATTCAACGACAATGTGGTCAGAATCCACTGCGACGACAATACCGTTCCTTTCAGCAATAATAAGCGTTCGCGAATCTCTTGCAATTTTCTGTTCGAAGCCTGTTCCAACAATTGGGGCTTCAGTTTGAAGAAGAGGTACTGCTTGTCGTTGCATATTCGAACCCATCAAAGCGCGATTAGCGTCATCGTGCTCTAAAAAAGGAATGAGTGCAGCAGCGGCGGAAACAATCTGGCTTGGAGCGACGTCCATATATTCAACTTTATCGGGAGACTCGACCGGAAAATCGCCTTTGAGCCGCGCACGAACACGTTCATTCCCAAACTTGTTATGATTATCAAGCGGTTCATTTGCCTGAGCGATCGAAACAGTATCTTCTTTATCGGCAGAAAGAAATTCAATGTCTTCGGAAACCTTTCCTGCGTGTACTTTCCGATACGGAGTTTCAATAAATCCGAGTGGGTTCACTTTCGCATATACACAGAGAGAGGATATCAATCCGATGTTCGGACCTTCCGGTGTTTCAATCGGACATAATCTGCCGTAGTGAGTATAGTGAACGTCACGAACTTCAAATCCGGCACGTTCTCTCGTTAAACCGCCGGGTCCTAACGCAGACATACGTCTCTTATGCGTAATCTCCGCAAGAGGATTTGTCTGGTCCATAAACTGCGACATCTGATTCGTACCAAAAAACGTATTTACCACACTCGTAATTGCGCGGGCATTCACAAGAGTTTGCGGCGTCAGATTTTCTTTTTCGCGTAAGTTCATTTTTTCACGAATCGTTCGTGCCATTCTTACTAACCCGATGTTAATTTGTTGTGCAATTTGTTCGCCTACAGTTCGTACGCGCCGATTGCCAAGATGGTCAATATCGTCAGGAGTTCTTTTCCCTGAGTGCATCTCAATAAGATATTTTATTATTGAAATAATATCTTCTTTCGTGAGTGTTGTTACATCGCCTGCAGTAGAAAGTCCCAATCGTTGATTTAACCGAACACGACCCACTTCGCCGAGGTCATATCGTTTAGGATTGAAGAAAAGTTTTTCCACCATATTTCGCGCGGTTGCTGAATCAGGGGCTTCGACAGAACGAAGTTGCTGATACATTGCCGCAAGCGCATCTTCTTCGGAACGAACGGTATCCTTTTGAATAGTGTTTGCGATGATAGATTGATTGGTATGCCCGTCTTTGAAAAAAGAAATGGTACGAACGGACGATTTTGAAATATCGGCAATAACTTCTTCCGTAATTTGCCCGTCTTTTGAAATTAAAATTTCTCCGGTTTTTTTGTCGATGACATCACTGCAAACAACGCGGTCGAGGTAATTTTTCAGGTTCACTTTTCGAACGTCAACATCCTCGACTAATTCAAAGAGTTGGAGAATTTCATCATCGGAAGAATAACCCAATGCGCGAAGTAATGTCGTAACAAGAAATTTTTTCTTCCTGTCAATATAAACAAACATCAAGTTGTTGATGTCCGTTGTAAACTCCACCCATGCGCCTCGAAAAGGAATGACGCGGCCTGAATAAATTTGAATTCCATTAGGGTGAGTCATTTCGCTGAAAAACGCTCCGGGAGAACGATGCAATTGCGATACAATCACTCGCTCAGTACCATTAATAATGAAAGTACCACGAAAAGTCATTGCGGGAATACTTCCTAAATACACTTCCTGCTCGATTGCATCCACAACATCGCGGGCTTCATCCGTCATCGGAACAAGCCGCAATTTTGCTTTCAATTGAAAGGTGTAAGACAATCCGCGTTCTTGACATTCGCGGATGGTGTACCGGGGTTTATCCACATAGTACTCAATAAACTCTAACGCAATACTCTCTCGAACATCAACGATGGGAAAGTTCGTGTGGAACACTTCCTGCAATCCCTGCTTCTTCCGTTTGGAAGGATGCACATCTGCCTGAAGAAATCCTTCCCACCATTCGAGTTGCACGTTTAACAAATCGGGGCTTTGGATAATATCGGGGATGCGAGAGAACGTTTGTCGTTCGCTAATATTGATGTTATGGGTTTTCAAAATCGGTACTCCAGTATGTCGTGGATATTCTTGTATAGAAAAGGAGAACTCGACTCAACGAAATGAATCGAGTTTTGATAAAATTTCGTGCTGACCGCAGGATATGATTCTCGCGGTCAACACGCGAATACTAAATTATTTTACTTCTGCTTCTGCGCCAGCATCTTCAAGTTGTTTCTTGATTTTCTGGGCATCATCTTTACTTGCGCCTTCTTTAACAGTCTTCGGAGCGCCATCAACGAGGTCTTTCGCTTCTTTCAAGCCAAGTCCCGTTAACTCTCGTACGACTTTGATGACGCCGATTTTATTTGCGCCCACCGCTTTTAAGATGACGTTAAATTCGGTCTGTTCTTCAGCAGCAGGTGCGGCACCTCCTGCAGCAGCGCCTCCGGCAGCCATCATTGGTGCTGCGGCACTTACGCCAAATTTTTCTTCTAACGATTTTTTTAATTCTACGATTTCGAGAAGAGAAAGTTTTTCAATCTTCTCAACAATTTCATTTACTACTGACATATAAGTTTGTTAAAATTTGTGGTGAATAATGTTTTCTGCGATTAGTTATGCCGCAGAGGGTTGGAGTTTCTTTTCAAGTGCATCAAGGAAATAGACAATACTCGCGATAGGGCTTTGTAAACTACCGAGAATACTTGCAACGACTTCGGGCTTGGGTGGTAACGCTGCAATTCTTGCAAATTGTTTTCCGTCAAAAACCTGATTTTCAAACATAAACGCTTTCACAGGGAGTTTGTTCGTTTTGTCGGAAAATTTTTTCAGTATTTTTGCGGGCGCCACTGCGTCGTCATAACCCATAGCAATTGCTGTTGGTCCTGCTAAATGTGTTTTGAGTGAATCGCTGAACGACATTCCTTCCATCGCGCGGGCAATCAAAGTATTTTTCGCAACGGTGTATTTAACACCTGCCTTAAAACATTCACGGCGTAGAGAATTTACCTCT
>JAGXRH010000099.1 GCA_018335975.1 Ignavibacteriales bacterium | reverse complement strand
TTATTTTTGTTCCCGCGCAATTTGCCGCTGATGCAATTATGGAATCGGCTTCTGCGGGAATTAAACTCGTTGTGTGTATCACGGAAGGAATTCCAACGCGCGATATGGTTCGCGTGTATGAATACACACAAAAAGTCGGAACGCGCTTTATCGGTCCGAATTGTCCCGGGATAATTACGCCGGGAGAATGTAAAGTCGGAATTATGCCGGGATTTATTCATTTGCCCGGAAGAGTTGGATTGATTTCGCGTAGCGGAACACTCACGTACGAAGCAGTTCATCAACTTACAACGCGCGGACTTGGACAATCAACATGCATCGGAATTGGCGGAGACCCGATTATCGGAACACGATTTCTCGATGCAATAAAACTTTTCAATGACGATGATAAAACCGATGCGATTGTAATGATTGGCGAAATCGGAGGAAGCGCGGAAGAAGAAGCGGCGGAGTTTATAAAGAAGAATGTGAAGAAACCGGTTGTCGGATTTATTGCGGGACAAACTGCTCCTCCTGGAAGAAGAATGGGACACGCAGGCGCAATTATTTCCGGTGGAAAAGGAACTGCGGCAGAAAAATTCAAAGCAATGCGCGAAGCAGGAATTCACGTTGTCGAAAGTCCCGCAATGATTGGCGAGATGATGGAGAAAGTGTTGAAGAAAAAAACGACGGCAAAAATTTCTTCGGTGAAAAAAAGTGTTGTGAAAGAAAAGAAAACAACTTTGAAGAAAAAGGCAAAATAAATTCAACGTGAAAGCGGTTTTTCTCTTCGTTTTACTTTTCACAATTGCTCTCTTCGGTTGTAAGAAAAATAATCCTGTCGAACATAAGGAGGGAGAATTTGTTGGAATTGTTAAAACCGATTCTACTGGTGTAATTATAAAAGACGACCCACTTGACTGGCAACCAAGATATAATTCAAATAATGGGGGTTCTATTTCTACGGCTGATTCATTTTGTTTTAGACCGGCTTACCCAAATCCAACAACACGTAAGTCAATTATTCCATTTGCAGTGCCACAAATGGTTCGAGGAAAAATTATACTCAAAAGTAGTCCGTCTACAACTATCGAAACGATATTTGATGACACGTTACCTCGCGGAATTTTTCAATTACATTTCGATTTCACAGCAAACTCACTAACAAATAAAAATGGTATTTATCGTTTCTATTTTGAATTCTCATCTCTTGATAGTGGAAAAATTCTTAAAAAAAGTTTTGGTGACATTCAATTATATAAACCATAATTTTTCAATTCACTAAATATTAAATCTAAAATCTAAAATCTAAAATAACTTATGGCTCTTGAACGAACACTGGCAATCTTAAAACCGGATTGCGTACGAAAACAACTTATCGGCGAAGTAACTGCGCGCATACAAAAAGCGGGATTCAAAATTCTCGGAATGAAAATGACACGCTTGACAAAAGAAACTGCCGGCGGATTTTACGCTGTGCATAAAGGACGACCGTTTTACGATGGACTCGTGGAATTTATGAGTTCCGGCGCGTGTGTTCCGATTGCGTTGGAAAAAGAAAATGCTGTTGCAGATTATCGCACACTCATTGGCGCAACAGACCCGAAAGATGCAGCAGAAGGAACAATTCGAAAACTTTACGCTGATAACAAAGGCGAAAACATTGTGCACGGTTCGGATTCCGCGGAGAACGGAAGAATTGAAATCGCGTATTTCTTTTCCGAAAGCGAACTCGTAGCAAATGGAATGTAAAAACTCCGGCGAAACAATTTCTTTTTATGAATATTGCTCGCGTCGTTTGGTGACAAAATAAAAATGGTTATATTTTGCCGCTTTTTTATGAACACTTCGTTCTCATCATTCTAACTCTCGTGAAACTACTCGCGGGAGTTTTTTGTTCATCACATCAATGTATATTCATTCAAAAGGAAAACACAGTAGATAATCGTTATGAGCCAAACATCGAAATTATATTCCAACGGAGAGTTGCAATCGCTTGACCGCTACTTGCAGGAAATAGGGCGAGTTGAATTAATCAGCGCCGAAGACGAGATAGCGTTAGCACAGCAAATTAAAAAAGGGGGAGCAGAAGGGCAGAAGGCATTAGAAAAATTGTGTAAAGCAAATTTGCGCTTTGTTGTCAGTGTGGCGAAACAATATCAAAATCAGGGACTTTCTTTAGGCGATTTAATCAATGAGGGAAATCTTGGTTTAATCAAAGCGGCAAAGCGTTTTGATGAAACGAGAGGTTTTAAATTTATTTCGTACGCAGTTTGGTGGATTCGTCAATCTATTCTTCAAGCGCTTGCCGAACAATCGCGCATCGTAAGATTACCACTCAATCGAGTAGGAGCGCTTAATAAAATCGGAAAGGCTTTCAGCGCACTTGAACAAGAGTATGAACGTGAACCGAGCGCAAGTGAAATTGCAACGGAACTCGATATGTCACTTTACGAGGTTGCTGACACATTAAAAATTTCTGGTCGGCATCTTTCAATGGATGCGCCGTTTTCACAAGGTGACGATAATCGGTTGCTTGATGTTATTCAAGATGACCGCGCACCTCGACCGGACCATTCGTTGATAAAAGAATCACTGAGCAAAGAAGTTGAACAAGCGCTCGGCGCTTTAACTGACCGTGAGGCAGAAGTTCTCCGTCTCTATTTCGGACTTGGGCGCGAACACCCACTCACCCTCGAAGAAATAGGTGAAAAATTTAAGTTGACTCGTGAGCGTGTTCGTCAAATAAAAGAAAAAGCAATTCGACGTTTACGTCATGCGAACCGAAGTAAAGCATTACGAGCATATTTAGGATAGTTTTTTTCTCGACAACATTTTTTTTGAAGCCTCACCTCACTTGAGGTTGAGGCTTTTCGATTTTTTCCACTACTGATGAAATGAAAAAGAATCGGAAAATATTTTTCGTAATGGCAGTATTATATTTCAGTTGTAATCAGTGGCACTGTACGCAAACTTCACCGAGATACACATCTTCCCGAACATCAAAATCTCTTCAACCGAAAGAAAAAAAGATTCGGCAATTTTCATCCGCTCTAAAAGAAGAAGTTCTGGGCGATGATAAAAAAGTGGAGATAGATAAAGTTAAAATGCGATTCGCTAAAAATTCTCCGAATGAAGTACCAACCAAAAAAAACAAGCAATCGAACTCTGGTAGCAAGAATATCAAATCCAATGAATCAGAAAAAATTTCCTTCACGAAAGAAACGAGAGAAGATGTTATGAACGAGGTTCTCTCAATGCTTGGAGTTCCTTATTTGTGGGGCGGTGAAGACGAAAACGGCAT
The DNA here is from genome assembly GCA_018335975.1 of Ignavibacteriales bacterium. Classification (GTDB taxonomy): domain Bacteria; phylum Bacteroidota; class Ignavibacteria; order UBA10030; family F1-140-MAGs086; genus JAGXRH01. The sequence continues at coordinate 4,737 of JAGXRH010000099.1, read as the reverse complement.
TGACTGCTCTGCATTTACGAGAAGAGTATTTCAACATTCACTCGCAGTTTCTCTTCCCCGAACGTCGCGAGAGCAAATGCGAGAAGGTAAACTTATCGGAAAATCAAAGTTGGATTTTGGCGACCTGGTTTTTTTTAACACTCGCGGAGTAATTCCCTCACACGTCGGAATATATCTCGAGGATGATTTATTTGCACATGCGAGCGAATCATTTGGTGTTACAATATCTTCTCTGGAGAGTTCATACTATAATTCCCGTTTCGTTGGTGCAAGAAGAATAGTTAAGTAGAGAATAAAATACGAATGCCAACGCTGCCTGTTTATACGTATGGAACGAGTATTCTTCGGAAAAAAGCAAAGCCCGTTGAAACAATTTCCGATGAAATAATTTCGCTTATCTGGAATATGTTTGATACGATGCACAATGCCTCTGGTATTGGCCTTGCTGCTAATCAGGTAGGTGAAGCACGTCGTATTCTTGTTGCTGATATTTCGGAAATGGAAGGGTACGAAGATTCAAAACCGCTCGTGGTTATCAATCCGGAAATAATTTTTCAGGAAGGAAGGTGGGAAATGGAGGAAGGATGTTTGAGTATCCCCGATATTCGTGGAAAAGTAGAACGAGCAGAAAAAATAATTATGAAATTTCGAGATGTGAATTTTCAGGAAATAAATTTACCTGCATCGGGGCTCCTTGCGAGAGTGATTTTACATGAAATAGACCATCTGAATGGAGTATTATTTCCTGACCATTTACCTCGTGAGGAATACAAACAACTCCTTCCTCATTTGAAAGATATTGAGCGTGGAATTTTTGAAACTGAGTACGAAACCATTTCTGCACTAAAAGAGAAGAAGAGAAAAAGGAAATAATTTTTAATGCGGATTTTATTTATGGGTACCGCAGAATTCGCAATACCCTCGTTAACTCTTCTTACTCAGCATCACGATATTATTTCGGTTGTAACGGCACCGGACAAACCAAAAGGAAGAGGGCTTCAAATTCAGTCGTCACCAATTAAAGATGTATCAATAAAACTTGGATTACCAATACTTCAGCCAATAAATTTGAAGGACCAAAGTTTTCTTGAATCCATCAAATTGCTCTCTCCGGATATCATTGTTGTTGTTGCATTTCGTATTCTTCCGCCGGAAGTATTTCAACTTCCGAGATTCGGCTCTATTAATTTACATGCTTCTCTCTTGCCAAAATATCGCGGGGCAGCGCCGATTAATTGGGCGATAATGAATGGAGAGAGTGAAACCGGCGTTACAACTTTCTATTTAAAAGAAAAAGTTGATGAAGGAGATATTATTTTACAGGCACGTGTAAAAATTCGAGAATCCGAAACTGCCGGAGAACTCCATGATGCACTAAGCGATATTGGGTCAGAAATTGTACTCCATTCTATCAATCTGATTGAAAGTAGGACAGTAAATTTGCAAAAACAGGACGGCTCATTAGTTTCTTTTGCTCCAAAAATTTATAAAGAACAGTGTAAAATAAATTGGGCTACCGATGCGAAGAAGGTTCATAATTTTATTCGAGGTTTATCGCCAATGCATTGTGCATATACTTTTTATCAAGGTACGAATGTCAAAATATTTCGTTCTCAACTGACAGAAATTCAAACCGATAGTGAACCTGGAACTATCATAACTGCTGACGATAAACTACTGATTGCAACGAATAATAATGCTATCGAAATATTAGAATTACAACGCGAAGGTAAACGGAAAATGTCCGTTACAGAATTTTTACGTGGCTCTCCATTAGAGCTGGGCAAAAAATTTCTTTAAAATAATATTAAATCAAGTTGGTTTATTTTAAGAAATTCGTATATTCGTTGCCCAAAAATTATGTACTCATCCTTAAGACGCAAAATCCTGTAAGAAATTTATACAAGATTCTTGACTTTTCGCTTCATACTTATGGTTGAAGTGAAGTTCGGAAACACAATTTTTCCATGCTGGCGTAGCTCAGTTGGTAGAGCAGCTGATTTGTAATCAGCAGGTCACCAGTTCAAATCTGGTTGCCAGCTCAACGAAGGGTAGGTAGCGAAGCGGTCAAACGCAACAGACTGTAAATCTGTCGACCTCGGTCTTCGGAGGTTCGAATCCTCCCCTGCCCACAAAAAGATTTTTTGCGTGAATTTTATTCTGGGATAAAAGAGAAAAAAACAGAGTATGTGGAGTCGTAAACTAAATTGTCATTGTAAAATTAATACGATGATTTTCAAAGTTTGCAACTCAGATTTTTGAATATGAATAGTTAAATGCGGGAGTAACTCAGTTGGTAGAGTCACAGCCTTCCAAGCTGTTGGTCGCGGGTCCGAGTCCCGTCTCCCGCTCATCACAAATAGTTTTATCGCTTGCGTAGCTCAGATGGTAGAGCACGTCCTTGGTAAGGACGAGGTCACCGGTTCAATCCCGGTCGCAAGCTCGTAGAATGAAAGGCAATTTTCAATGAGAGAAATTATCACTTTAGAATGTACCGAATGTAAACGCAGAAATTACACCACGACCAAGAACAAAAAGAAACAGTCGGGTCGAGTGGAATACAATAAGTATTGCCAATGGTGCAATAAACGCGTTACGCATAAAGAAACAAAATAATCTGTTTCAATTTTAGTAATTGGATACGTCAGTGGCTCAATTGGTAGAGCAGCGGTCTCCAAAACCGCAGGTTGGGGGTTCGAGTCCCTCCTGACGTGCCACATTTAGTTTTCACCAGTTAAAATGTCAATGAAAGAAAAAATCATTTCGTATTCCACCGAAGTTACGAAAGAATTGAATAAAGTAACATGGCCTACTCGCGATGAACTCAAAGATTCAACGCTGATTGTGGCAACCGTGTGTATTATCCTCTCTCTTTTTGTATTTGCGATAGATACAATTCTCACACAAGTTATTACCAGTATTTTTTGAGAATGGAAACCACTGAAAAAGCAGTCGATGCTGAAAAAAGCGCTCGATGGTACGTAGTTCATTGCGTTACCGGGAGTGAAGCAAAGGTAAAGTCGGCATTAGAAAAAAGAATTACCGAGGAAGGGATGGGCGAAAAAGTTTTAGGTGTTTTTGTTCCTTCTGAAAAAGTTGTAGAAATTCACGAGGGGAAAAAACGAAGTAAAGTAAAAACTTTTCTTCCCGGGTATATTCTCATTCAGGTCTATCTTGAGCCGAAGACGAGAGATTTTATTCTTCAGACTCCATACATTCTTCATTTTGTCGGCGATAAGAATAAGCCGGTGCCTCTTCGTAACGATGAGGTAAAACGATTTTTAGGGAAAACCGAGACCGAAGGAGTTGCCGAAACCACCCTTGCAAATTATTATATCGGTATGGCAGTGAAAATTGTTGATGGTCCGTTTAATAATTTCATCGGAACCGTTCAGGAAGTAAATCACGAAAAAATGCGATTGAAAGTTATGGTGAGTATCTTCGGAAGGAAAACTCCCGTTGAATTAGATTTTATACAAATAGAAGAAGTTAAATAATTTTTTAAATTTTACTTAGCCCCACTTATGAAAAAAATTACCGGTTATATTAAATTACAGATTGCAGCGGGCGGAGCAACACCAGCGCCTCCCGTCGGTCCAGCACTCGGACAAAAGGGAGTGAATATAATGGAGTTCTGCAAACAGTTCAATGCAAAAACTCAAGCACAACAGGGACTAACAATACCGGTTGTCATTACAGTATTCTCGGACAAATCATTCACTTTCATAACCAAGACTCCACCTGCAGCAGTTCTTATCATAAAAAAACTGAATCTTCCCAAAGGTTCCGGTGAGCCAAACAGGACAAAGGTTGGAAAGATAACGATGCAGCAAGTGCGCGAAATTGCAGAATTGAAGATGCCCGACTTGAATGCTCATACCATCGAATCTGCAATGATGATGGTGAAGGGAACTGCACGTAGTATGGGCGTTAGCGTCGAAGGATAATTTTTTAACTTTATAGTTTTCTAATAGTATTATGAAAGTATCGAAACGATTTAAGACAGTCTCAGCAAAAGTTGACGCAAAAAAATTCTATGCGTTATCCGATGCAGTTCAAAAATTAAAAGAAACTGCCTCAACAAAATTTACTGAATCCGTTGACATTGCTGTTCGCCTTGGAGTTGACCCGAAAAAAGCAGACCAGGCAATTCGCAGTACGGTTTCTCTTCCTCATGGAATTGGGAAAACAGTACGTGTCCTTGTTGTGGCTAAACCGCCGTTGGATCAGGAAGCAAGAGATGCGGGTGCAGACTTTGCCGGTTATCAGGAATATCTCGAAAAGTTACAGGCTGGCTGGACGGATATTGATGTCATCATTGCGTCGCCTGATGTGATGGGAGATTTAGGAAGACTTGGAAAAATTTTAGGTCCTCGGGGATTAATGCCGAATCCAAAAAGTGGAACCGTAACTCCTGCAGTAGGGAAAGCGGTCAAAGAAATTAAAGCAGGAAAAATTGAATTCCGCGTTGATAAAGCCGGCGTTGTACATGCAATGGTCGGGAAATCAAATTTCGAAAGTAAAAAATTAGAAGAGAACATCAGCGCATTTCTCCATACCATTCTTCGCCTTAAACCTTCATCCGTGAAGGGGCAGTATATAAAAAGTATATCATTATCGAATACGATGGGTCCGGGAATTGCTGTTGACCGCGCTGCTCTCGGAATGATGCAATAATTTTTCAATTAAAGTTTATTACGCACTTACACACTAATCACTGTCTGTATGGTTCAAACA
>JAGXRH010000098.1 GCA_018335975.1 Ignavibacteriales bacterium | reverse complement strand
TGTCGAGGTCGTTGAATGTTTTTCCTGTAATTGTTCCATACTCAAAAAAACCGACATTCGCTGCCGAGATGAACGAGCCGCTGGAAATTTCAAATTCGTTAGTCGTTGCGGATGTTTGCACCCACCCATTGTTTTGTTCTGCGCGGAGGAAATATGTTCCCGGGGTTAATCCAAAAAATGTGTACCCCTCTTCGCCCGTGAGCAGTGAATCCACAACCGTACTGGTATCGGGAGAAAAAAGATACACAGTCCAATTTTGGAGTCCTGCATCGCTCCCTTCTTTCACACCGTTCCCGTTATTATCTTCAAAGACTGTTCCGCTGATTGAACTGCGCTGATAATTTCCGAAAAGCAACGACGAGGTATCTGTTCCGCTTACCATTGAAACGGTGTACGAATTCGTTGGAGGAAACGTTTGCTCCCATCCCGATTTTTGAATTTCGCTCAGCGTGTACGTTCCCGCCAACACCGAAGAAAAACTAAATTCCCCATTCACATTTGTTGCCGTTGTTTCATATCCCACGCCGAAAAGTTTTATTTTCCAGTTGGAAAGTCCGGCTTCTCCGTTATCGAACAGACCATTAGCATTTGCATCGTGAAATTTCTTCCCGCTAATTTTTCCTAATCGAAAGTTGCCGAAATTTTGTTCCGTTAAACTATCGCCGCTGATGAGTGTATAGGAATACTGCGTAAACGGCGGGAACGTTTGCACCCAACCGCTTTGCGTTCGTTCCTGAAGAAAATAATTTCCCGCAGGGAGATTTTGAAATGAATAATTTCCGTCGTTGCCCGTTACGGTGGAATCAACGCGCGCGCCGGAAAGAAATATTTTCCAGTTCGCAAGTCCTTCTTCGTTTCCATCTTTTTCGCCATCACCATCTCGGTCGTGAAATTTTGTTCCGGTTATGGAGGCGAACTTATAATTCCCGAAATTTTTTCCTGTTGCGCTATCGCCGCTTAACAGTGTGAATGAATGTAATCCTGATGGTGGGAATGTGTGTGTCCAACCGACACGATTTTCCTCGCGGAGAACATACGCCCCAACCGGAAGATTTTCAAAAGAATAAAAACCATTCACATCAGTTGTTTGCGTGTCATTTATTTCGCCGGAAAGAAAAATCATCCATTCTGAAATTCCCGTTTCATCCCCCCCATTGTTCACGCCGTTTCCGTTCACGTCGTGGAATTTCATTCCACGAACAGAAGCAAAGCGCGTTACACCAAAGTTGATGCCGGTAATATCTCCTCCTGCAACGACATCGCGAGAATATCCGTTCGGCGACGATGGCAGTGTTTGATACCAACCGGACTGATTTTCGATTTGTACTGAATAATTTCCGGGAGAAAGATTATTGAAGGAATACGCGCCATCCACATCAGTGAGAACGGAATCAGTCTGCAAACCCGAAAGTTTTATTTTCCTTTGAGAAAGAAAACGCTCGCCCACCTCCTTGCTACCGTTGCCGTTCGAATCAAGAAAAGTAATGCCACTCAACGAACCGACAGTCGAAACAGAGCCATAATAAAATAAAAATGTATCGGGTTCGATTGTTGTGTTGAAATCGTCGCAGGAAATAATATGCCAGCGGTAGGGTTTCGCTTCATAAAGAAGGGAAGTAATTGCGGGAGTGATGGTCGTGTCATTCGTGCGAAACGTGGTATCAACTTTATACCCGAAAATGTGCAACTGATAATAATGCGGGTCATTCGAATTGTTTGCGGTGCGTGTCCATTGAAAGGTGATCGGCGTACTCAACGGAAGTATCGAATTCTCTGCGGGGGAAATATTCTGAACGGGAATGCGGGGCTGAAGTCCGTTAAACTCCGTAACATACAATCCCGTTTGCATATCGCCCGAAATAATTTTTCCCGAAGGAAAGTACGGATAGATTGACCACACGCCGTCGTAACTTCCGCTTGCTCCCGGATAGGAATCGTACCATCCTGCTGTTTGCGGATTGAGTGGGTCGGAAATATCCACAACGATTGTTCCCGCCGTGTACCATGCAACGTACGCATATTTTCCACGCACGGTTACATTATGCACAATATCGGATGGTGAAAATGTATAGGTCGCAGAAGGAGATGAAGGCGGTGTTGGAAGTGTTTGCAGATTCCAGAATTTCAGATTCTTTGCCGTACTCCCGATTTCATCGGTGGAAATTACATATTTTCCGTCAGTGGTTGTCCATGTGTTATGTGTACCCGAGCCGGTGTACGTAATGCGTGCAATGAGCGATGGCGTGGCTTTATTAGCGATGTTCACAATATCAATTCCTCCTCCCGAATTAATCGCCGCACCATAAAGCGTATCGTTACGAACATAACTATCGTGCAAATATCTTCCTGCATACTCACCGAGAAATTGTGGAGCAGTCGGGTTTGTTAAACTGAAAAAGACTGCGCCGCCCGGAGACCAACCAGCGCAACCATTGAGATACAAAACACTATCGAAAATTTCTAATGAATGAGAACGAAGAATATTTTTTCCTCCGCTTATGTAATTAAACGATTGCACAAGAGTTGCCGTAGCAGGTAGTTGCGCGAGGTCAATAATCTGAACGCCGCCTCCCGCTTCGGTAACAACGTATGCGTAATTTTTATACGTTCTCATCTCGCGCCAAAGAGAAGAGGGACCCGTTATAAAAGCAACTTCGCTTGCGGAATCAGTAATATCAATGATTGCAGTTCCGGTGTACGTTCCGAGAATGGCGTACTCCCGTCCATCAGGAGCAGTGTAACCCCAGATGCCATTGTACGAAACACCGCTCCCCGTTCCGTGTTTTTGGTCGAGATGGGCTACAAGCGATAACCCGTTGGTTTGGGAAAAAAGTTGGTAGCGGGAAAGAAGTAAAATAAAAAAAAGAGTAACAATGCGAATCATTTTGAACCTCGTGTAATGTAAAATTTCTGCGTGAAAAAGTACCTATTTCTTTTTGAAAGAAAAACTGTTCTTTGTCATTCCGCACATGATGCGGAATCTTTTTTTTGCTCCGTATCGCTTTTTTGCATTTCATTTTCCTTTTTGTAATTTCTCCTGCATTTTTTATTCAAACATTTTGAAAGGGTAAAACAATGAAAACTAACGTAACCAGAACATTCGCTCTTTTCTTCTACTGCGCAATTTCTCCAATAGTCGCGCTTTCTTCGGGAAAATCTCTTATTCCTCCAAAAATTCCTTTGCGCTCAACGCTTGATATTCCCGCTTCCACAAACTTTGTCTCAAACACACCACGATTTACAAATCCTCACGCCAACAGTCCGAACGATTTAAACTGGGTTCTCGTTGATAGTGCGCCAAATGCGTACACCGCCGCAAGTAATGAAATTAATCCATTTGCATACGACCCGTGCAGTAAAGCGCTTGCGTTTATTTATCGTGGTGCGCTCAATTATAATCCGCCGAATCCAACAACGGGAAGTTTGTGGTATTCCGTTTCCACAAATCATGGAATGAGTTGGGGACGGATGGGGAAATTGAATGCCGATGTTGACCAATATGGTCGGTATCCAAGTTGTACGATATCCAACCCGAATTGTTCGCCAAATCCTATAGATGCAATACTTGTGTATTCTTTTATAAATCTTAGTGGCGGAGTCGGCTTCGGAGGTTTGGGTTATGGGATTGACCCATTTGGACAGGGAACGCCCTTTACAACACTTCACACTGGGGCAGATGACTATTCATCTTGGACATTCATTTGGAGTTCATATAGAAATAATCCGAGTGTTTATTTTTTAACAGAAAGGTTAGGACCACCTTTTTTACTTGAATTTTGGAAATCAACAAATCAAGGAGAAACGTGGCAAGATACAACCATTGGAGGCGCAGAGTACTGGACTTCTCAATGGAGCGCCAAAGGGAGAAAGAAAGATGATACATTGTATGTAATGGCATTAGTAACAACAACAAACACGGGCGATGTGTGGGTGTTTGCGCTTAACAAATCAACAAACAACGGTATTTCGTGGAGCGGATGGGAAATTATCAATTGGCGTTCGATTCCGCTGTTCTCCAATTACGACAATCTCGGCACTCGTGATGGAAGACTTGTTTTCGATTTCATTGTTGATGCAATCGGAAACGAACATATTTTTTTCACCGCAGAAGATATCAATGCGGCTTATCCTGAAAGATTAAAAATTGTAGAAGTGTTTCGAACACCAAACGGTTGGAGCGGAAATTTTCTAGCGAGTAGAACAACAACTTTTAAACCGGGATTTGGTGCGTTATCGCAAATGGATAACGAACTGCAAACAACACAAAGTTTAGACGGGAATGCGTTTGTAGTTAAGTGGGTAGATGCTCCCACACAAGGAGACAGTGCGGGAGATATATTCATTCGCGCAAAACGATTCGATGGTGTTTGGAATCCTATTCTCAATCTCACACAAACCGAAAGCCGGGAAATGTTCACTCACACGACACCGTTGATGAGTTTTACTAACGACACCGCAACAATCTTTTTATCGAAAACCGAACCACTTGTGCAAGTTCCCGATAGTTTACTTGACGATACGCAGCCTGCAGGATTGTGGACAGCGCGATACAAATGGGTTATAACAACAACGAATGTCCGTGAACGTGAACCCAGTTTGCCTTCCGCGTTTCAGTTGTATCCAAATTTTCCCAACCCATTCAATCCCGCAACAACAATTTCGTACGATATTCCCGAAGCAAGTTTTGTTTCGCTCAAAGTTTTCGACATCAACGGAAGAGAGGTGAGAGCAATTTTCAACGGTTTTCAGGAGGCAGGGAAATATGAAATTACATTCGACGCATCAACGCTTGCGTCTGGAGTGTATGTGTATAAATTGGAGGCGGGAAAATTTTCTGCGAGCGGGAGAATGATTTTGAATAAATAACTGATGTTACGGAAGATTGTTTTGTTGAATACTGTAATAACCCCAAACTTCAGTTTGGGGTTTGATGAACAAATTCCAGCTTAATGGGCTTTAGCCCATTCTTACTTTGTGGCTAAAGCCACACGAATGAGGTGAATGCTCTTTCCCCCACGATAAATCGTGGGGTTATATGAACGTATAAAACATTCTTTTGGATAACATTCAGTAAATAACGTAGAAAGAAAAATACTGGCTTCAGACCAAAATGTAATTTTTTCACCATTTGAAAGGATACTAAAATGATACAGAATAAAATTTCTCGATTAGAAACGTTGATTGTAATAACCGTAACGTTATTTTTCACCAACGGTGCGCAAACGTATGCACAGGAAAAGCAACGTTCTGCACATTACACGCCCTATGATTTAAATTGGGTTCTCGTTGATAGTGCGCCAAATGCGTACACTGCCGCAAGTAATGATATCAATCCTTTTGCATACGACCCGTGCAGTAAATCGCTTGCTTTCATTTATCGCGGGGCGTTAAACTATAATCCTCCAAACCAAACAACGGGAAGTTTGTGGTATTCCGTTTCTACTAATCACGGAATGAATTGGACAAGAATCGGAAGATTAAACGCCGATGTTGACCAATATGGTCGGTATCCAAGCTGTACCATTTCCAATCCGAATTGTTCACCCAATCGTACGAGTACGATACTTGTATATTCATATATCCTTTTGATCGGAGGAAGTAGTTTCGGAGGAATTGGTTATGGAGTTGAACCCTTCGGAAGTGGAACTCCGTTTACAACAACATACACCGGTGCAACCGATTATACGTCTTGGACATATATTTGGAGTTCATACGGTAACATTCCGAGCGTCTATTTTTTAACGGAAAGGTCAGGTCCTCCTTTTTTGCTCGAATTTTGGAAATCAACAAATCAAGGAGAAACGTGGCAATCGAACATCATTGGTGGCGCAGAGTACTGGACTTCTCAATGGAGCGCTAAAGGAAGAAAGAAAGATGATACTTTGTATGTTGTTGCATTGGTAACAACAACAAACACGGGCGATGTGTGGGTGTTTGCGCTTAACAAATCAACGAACAACGGTATTTCGTGGAGCGGATGGGAAACTATCAACTGGCGTTCTATTCCGTCGTTCATTGATTATGACAATCTCGGCACTCGCGATGGAAGACTTGTTTTTGATTTCATTGTTGATGCAATCGGAAACGAACATATTTTTTTCACCGCAGAAGATACTAATACGGCTTATCCCGAAAGATTAAAAATTGCAGAAGTGTTTCGAACATCAAATAGTTGGAACGGAAATTTTCTTGCAAGCAGAACGACAACATTTCAACCCGGGTTTGGGGCGTTAACGCAAATGGATAATGAACTGCAAACAACACAAAGTTTAGACGGGAATGTGTTTGTAGTTAAGTGGGTAGATGCTCCGATGCAGGGGGATAGCGCGGGCGATATATTCATTCGCGCAAAACGATTCGATGGTGTTTGGAATCCTATTCTCAATCTCACACAAACCGAAAGCCGGGAAATGTTCACTCACACGACACCGTTGATGAGTTTTACTAACGACACCGCAACAATCTTTTTATCGAAAACCGAACCACTTGTGCAAGTTCCCGATAGTTTAATTGACGATACGCAACCGGCGGGATTGTGGACAGCGCGATACAAATGGGTTATAACAACAACGAATGTCCGTGAACGTGAACCCAGTTTGCCTTCCGCGTTTCAGCTGTATCCAAACTATCCCAACCCATTCAATCCAACAACAACAATTGCGTACGATATTCCCGAAGCGAGTTCTGTTTCGCTCAAAGTTTTCGACATCAACGGAAGAGAAGTGAAAACAATTTTCTACGGTTTTCAAGAAGCGGGGAAATATGAAGTAACATTCGACGCTTCATCACTTGCGTCGGGAGTGTATGTGTATAAATTGGAGGCGGGAAAATTTTCGGCGAGCGGGAGAATGGTTTTGAATAAATGAAAATGGAACGGGCGTTTTATTTCAACAGCAAAAGTTTTTTCGTTTCATTATAACGCAAGATACCATCTTGCGTTACACTTAACCGATAAAAATAAATCCCGCTCGACAAATTGTCTCCATCAAATTCAAGTTGATGTGTTCCTTCATCCATTAATCGGTTGTGCATCAACGTTGCAACTTCCTCTCCGAGAACGTTGTAGATTTTCAACGTTACATTCCCAACAGCCAACAGCGAAAAGCCAATAACTGTTTTTGGGTTAAACGGATTCGGATAGTTTTGCGAAAGAACATACGGTGAAGGCTTTTTTGTATCATTGTTGACGGAAAGAGTAATATCAGCAATTTTCAGAAGCGTCAGAAGTTCTCCCTGCGGGGAAGCGCTGCTGGTTCCGACAGCATACACGTTTCCTGCATTATCGAGTGTGAAATTTCCCAACTCATCGGAATAATTTTGCGGGTGATTGTACAAGCCATCACCGAGAAATCCTCCCGCCGAACTATAGCGAACAAACAGAAAATCGTTCCGGTGTGTTGGGATGTTAACGGTTGCTCCGAGGTACACATTCGCACCCGTATCGAGATTGAGTTTTGGAGCGCTTGCACTTCCTGCCGTCAGATAATGAACATTCCACAATAATTCTCCCACCGCATTATATTTAACGGTCGTAAGGTAATTCTGATTGTTCGTTGTACTCTTGCCGGTAACAACACAATTTCCTTCGTTATCAATTTTTACGTCGTATGCTCTATCGGTAGAATTCGCCTGCATAAAATATAATTTGCTCCAAAGTTCATTTCCTGCAGGAGAATATTTCACAACGACGAACGAGTAGCTTCCTTCTCCGACAACGTAGATATTCCCTTCGCTATCGAGCGTGATTGCTCTTCCTTCATCATACGCAAGCCGCCACGAGTTATAGCGTTGTATCCATTCAACATTTCCATTAGCGCTGTATTTAATGGTTGCTACATCTGCGGTGGCGGAATCTGCGCTTTTCCCTGTTACATAAACATTCCCGCTATTATCCACAGCAAGCGCATAGGCGATGTTGCTTGATGTTCCGGTAACATTGTATTGTTTTGTCCACTCAAGCGTACCCGCAGAGTTGTATTTCAGCGTTACATAATCTTCCGAACTATTTTTTAAACTCGAACCGGTGATATAACTATTCCCCGCGCTATCGAGAGCAAGCGCTTTCGGTTTATCCGAGGAAGTCCCCGACCTGTTAAATGTTGTTCTCCAGAGCAATGTTCCCGATGAATTCAATTTCAGCAGAACAAAATCATACGAAGTGGCCGACGTGTATTGTTCTCCGGAGATATAATAATTTCCGGCGTTATCTTCTTTAATATCGAGAACGCGGTTATCTGCATTTAAAACGCCGGTTTGCAATTTATTCCAGACCTGCTGTCCGCTTTGGGTATATTTCATCACCAGATAATCTTCCGTTGAATCGGATTCACTGATTCCGGCGACAACAAGGTTTCCTGTTTTATCCAGTAGAATTGCCTGCCCATATTCGGAGGACATACTGATTCTGTTGTAGCGTTGAGTCCAGACTACCGTTCCTTCGGAATTTACCTTCAGGGTTCGCACGTCATTTTTTGTTCGGGAATCGTAACTTGTCCCGAGAACAATCATATTATTATTTCCGTCTAACGCTGCGCGATAAACACCTCCCGTACCGTTATCGTTATACGACACCCATTGTTCACTCCCCGAGGAATTATACTTTAGAAACAGATATTGATACGATAATCCACTCCATCCTTCACCCGCAACAAAAACGTCGCCTGCAGAATTTACCGATACTGACTGTCCCCATTCCTCATCGCTATCATACCGTTTCGCCCAACGCTGTATTCCCGTCGAACTGTATTTAATCGTTATGCAATCTGTGTTATCCGCAGAAATCCCGTAAATGTAACTTTCGCCCGTAACGTACACATTGCCGGAATTATCAACCGCAATGTCGCGCGGATAATTATCGCTTCTGCTGGTGGCATTATAGCGTTTATCCCACTCGAGAACTCCCGAAGCGTTTATTTTCACTGTCGCATATTCAATATAGAGTGTGTCCGTGTCGTAACTTTCGCCTGTTACGTACACATTCCCGCTTGCATCCGCTACCATTGCAATATCCGTGTTGTATCCGGAAGGTTCATCGTACCGTGTAACCCACTGCATTGTTCCTAACGGATTATATTTCACAACCGCGTATCCCTGATTCTGGTCTGAATCCCAACTGGTCCCGCTCACATACACATTTCCCGTTCCGTCAACGGCGATGTTCGTGGGATAGTTGTAATCATAGTCGTTGAAAATTTTTTCCCACGCCAAAACTCCTGCGGAATTGTATTTTAGCGTGGCATAACTTTTTTCTTTTGTGGGATGAAATGTTGAACCGGCGACATAAACATTTCCTGCATTATCAACGGCAATGTCTTCAGCAACATCAGCCGAGTCGAGCGGACCATTGTAATCAACCTCCCATTGTTTTACCCCCGAAGATGAAAATTTTACCGTAACAAAATCGCTATTCCTTCCCGTGTGTGTTTTGGTTCCTACCGCGTACACATTCCCGTTTGCATCAAGCGCGAGCGCTCGCGGGGCATCGTTGGTATTGCTGGAACCATTATAATCTGCCGCCCAGACGAGCGAACCGGAGGGATTGTATTTGAGGATTAAAAAATCCGCTCGCGTCAAATACGATTGTGTTTGTCCTAACACGTACGTGTTTCCGTTATTATCAACCACAAGGTCGGCAACCTGTTCATCGCCGGAAAGGCGGTTGGAAGTATATTCCTGCACCCAATCCAGCCGAATCGTATCAACGGAGTTCCAAAAATTTTCTCTTGAAATCAGCTCATCTGAATCCGGCAGCGATGGATTCCGTTGCTGGGGATGCTTTTCTAATTTTGTATGGGTGCGGTGCAGACCTTTTCGCTCTTTCTTATTTTTATGAAGTTCTGCGCTAAGAGAAAACGAAAAAGAAAGAACAAGGATGAAAAATATGCTGCTGTATTTTTTCATTATCAATTAAAGTCTATTGGATGAAATACTCGGAACGAATTCAAAACATGGACTATTCTTCTCAACTAACACCCAACGCTCTTTCCATATCCTCAATCAAATCCTCTGTGGCTTCGATGCCAACGGAGAGCCGAATGAGTGTATCGGTAATGCCAAGTCGTTCTCGGTTTTCTTTTTTCATGCCCGCGTGTGAAGTTGTAACCGGACGAGTAATCAATGTTTCCACTCCACCTAAACTTGGAGCAATAATCGGAAGGGAAAGTCGTTTCATAAACTTTTCCGCATCACTCACATTTCCCCGTAATTCAAAACTCAACATTCCGGAATTTCCGTTGAACAATTCTTTCGCCCGGGAATAACTTTTATTGCTTTGCAAACCGGGATAATTGACTTTCGCAACTTTCGGATGTTGTTCTAAATACTGTGCAATTTTTAGCGCGCTTTCGTTTTGAAAATGTACGCGAAGCGAAAGCGTTTTCATTCCGCGATGAAGAAGAAATGCGGCGTGGGGGTCCAGTGAACCGCCAAGGTGATTTAAGGAATGGGTAATTTTTTCTATCAACTCTTTTTTCCCAATAATTGCGCCCGCTACAATATCCGTATGTCCGTTGAGATATTTTGTTGCGCTGTGAAGCGACAAATCAAACCCGTGTTCTGCGGGACGGAAATTGACGGGAGATGCAAAGGTGTTATCAATCAACGAAACAAGATTATGTTCTTTTGCAAAGGCAACAACTGCTTTTAAATTTGCAACCTGAAGTAATGGATTTGTCATTGCTTCGCAGTAGATTGCTTTCGTATTTGGCTTTAATTTCTTTTTCCATTCATCAGGGTTTTCCGCGTCAATAAAATCGTACGTAATTTCGAACTTTGCAAAATCGCTCGTGATAAAGGTGTTCGTTCCGCCATACAGACAATCCTGCGCAAGCAAATGGTCGCCGTTTTTTAACACTGTAAGAAGTGAAGTGGAAATTGCCGCCATTCCACTTGATGTAACAAGCGCGGCTTCTGCATTTTCCAATGCTGCAAGTTTTTGATGGAGCGCAAGATGATTCGGCGTGTTGTTTAAACGAATGTAGCGAACATTGTCATATCCCTCTTCGCCCGCATATTCAAACGTGGACGATTGAAATATCGGCATCGTAACCGCGCCGTTAATGCGGGGATGCGGTTCGCCGGCGTGGATGAGTTTGGTAGAAAATTGAGTGGGGGAGTTATTCATAATTTATCAAGATGGTTTTTCCGGCGTATTTTCTACCGCAATGGTGATGGAAAAAAATTCTATTTCAATAAAATCATTCTATTCTGGACAGAGTAATCTTTCGTTTGTATTGTATAGAAATAGACTCCGCTCGTTAATTTTTCTGCATCGAAGGCGACGTTGTGTCCTCCTTCGTCAAGAAATTCATTATCGTAAAGTATAGATACAACTTGCCCAAGGATATTATACACTTTCAACGTAACAAACGATGGTTGCTGTAGTTCAAATGAAATTGTTGTTGTGGGATTAAATGGATTGGGAAAATTTTGCGGTATAATAAAAGCAGATGGATTATCTCCTCTGTTGCCGGAGGAGAAATAATTTTGTGATGTTTTTGTACTTGGCTCTTTGATGATTTTTACACCCGAAATGGTTTTCACCCCTTTCAGGTAAACGGCGTAGGAGTTTTTTTGTCCTGTTATTTCTATTGCGTTGATATTATAATCAGGCGCGCTTGTGTCAATTGGAGAGTAAAACGTTTCATTGATTGGACGCAGAACCGAATCTACGAATGTTTGTAACAAGGCATAGGCGGCGGAATTATTCACTCCAAAATCATCATAAAACGTCATTATGCTGTCGTAATATGTTCCGACGAATGAGAGAGATTTGCCTTTTAAATATGGACTGGCGAGCGTAGCGGATGAATCAACAACAAGAGAATCAAATCCGGTCGGAGTGATGCCGTACTGACTTGCAAATAAATTGAGTTTGAAAATTACCCCCTGTTCCCATGCAACATTGTTGAATTTCTTTCGGGTCGGTTTGATGGCGCCCTTTAACTTTTTTTGTGAAAATCTTGATCTTACATAATCAATGGGGTACGCTTGTCCTGTATGTGGAATGGTGAAGAAATCACCAAACTTCGATTGCGATTTAAAAAACAACCAAGCAGGACCGCCCTGAACACCGAGAAATGTGGTGCCTTTTTTCCCAATGTGAAAGAAAACATTTGCGACGGCAGTAGAAAGATTTGGATAACCTTTAACGATGCCGCGCTTTACTTTTAAGCAGTTTGGTTTCTCCGCAAGTAAATTATTTGCCGAAAACGTTCTGTATTTTTTTAGTAATGATAATTTTGCAATTCTGTTGGCGCTAATTCCGCCGGCAAAAGTAAATTCACCCCCTAAATACAATTCGTTGTTGGAAATTTTAAATGCAGTAACGCGGTTATTTGTCCCACCGCCAACATCTGACCACGCCGAGCCATTCCATTTCGCTATAAAATTAACCGTCGCCCCACCGGCAGTAGAAAAATCGCCTCCTACATACAATTCATTCTTATAGGTAGCTAAGGAGAGAACGACATTATTTACACCGGTTTCAAGCGGAGACCACGACGCGCTATCCCATTTTGCAATGAAGAAACTCGGGTTTCCACCTGCCGAAGTGAATCTTCCTCCCACGTATAAATTATCGTTATATACTTCCAGTGCGTAACTGTAATTATCCACTCCGCTACCTAACGAGGACCAGTTCACACCATTCCACCTCGCAATATTGTTCGATGAAATTCCTCCGGCAGAGGAAAAATCTCCTGCCACAATTAGTTCGTTTTTAAAAACAGTCATTGCATAAGCGTTCGTAGCAGTTCCACCGCTGAGACCTGCGCCGACCGAGTCCCACGTTGTTCCACTCCATTTTGCTATTCCCCTTACCTCGGTTGTTCCAGTGAATGTAAAATTGCCACCGGCATACAACTCGTTTTGATAAACAATAAGCGAGAAAACCTGCCCATTAAAACCATTTCCGACGGGCGACCAGGTAAGTCCATTCCATTTTGCAACATACGATACTGTTGTTCCTCCGGCATTTAAGAATTTTCCTCCCGCGTACAGTTCGTTATTGAATACTATTAGTGAAGTAACCTCAGAATCCAAACCGGAGCTGACGACTTGCCAATAATTTCCAGTCCATTTTGCTATATGATTTACAGTAATTCCACCGGCGTTGGTAAAGGATCCGCCGGCGTACAGTTCATCATAAAACGAAGCCATCGCTTTGACTGTATTATTAGTTCCATCACCGATGGGGGACCACGTTTGCGCTACCAGCATATCCCGATAAAGGAAAGAAAGCAGTACGTACGTAAGACCAATGGATATCTTTATAACTGTAGCATACTTTGATTTTAGATTTTTTTTGAACTTAAACATAATTATTTCTCCTAATAAAATTACGCCTGAATATATAAATTCTTCAGTTTAACTTTCTACTTCGTTTCAATCCCTTCCGCAATCTCTTCTTTCATCTTTTGCTTTTGCGAAAATTTTCCGTAGTTCAATCCCGTTAAGGTGTGGTTTCGGTTCGCCTGCGTGAATGGGTTTTGTATGGAAATGTTTGTAATTCATTTTATTTCAACAATAATAATTTTTGGGTTTCGGAAAAATTTCCTGAGCGCAAACGATAGAAATATATACCGCTTGTAAGATTACTCGCATCAAATTCTATTTCGTGTTTTTCTTCATCCATTAATCTGTTGTGAATTAATGTCGCAACTTCTTTCCCGAGAACATTATACACGTTCAACGTAACAACGCTTTTAACTTTTAACTGAAAACTTATAACTGTCTTCGTATTAAACGGATTGGGATAATTTTGGAACAACTCAACTTGTTTTGCTTTTTCAGTTTCCTTTACATCCATCGTTCCAAATAGGTGACCGTTAATTATGGCTCCGGTTAAAATACCACCTCTTCCATCGTACAACCCAACACTATCGACAATCCTGTCTAGAGAATAGAAAGAATCTTCCAAACTTCTTTCAAAAAATACCCATTGTTTTCTCATTGCTCCAAAGATTTCTTCATAGCCAATCGAATAAACTGTAATAACAGTTGTATCAAATGTACTGTAATTAACGGAAACAGTATCACCAACTTGTTTGGAAAAATCATATATCATTTTTTCCGTGTTTGTTGCTGAATCGAAAACAAAAACTCTATTCCCATCTTGCCGAATAAAATCATCGGTGAAAACCCCATAGCCATTACGTACAGCATATTCCTTTCCGTTTGATAAAACTGTGTCGCTAATAACTTTTATTTCACCGAAAACGATAGCTGTTCCATATCTCCATAGGTTACCAATATGCAAAGGGAAAAAACATTGTGGTGGTAGAATTGGAAGAAATGTAACTACACCAAGACCCGAAACATCTGCGCTGTCAAAAATAATTGATGCTATACTATCGGGGTTTGGTGTTGCCCAATCGTTATTCTGGGCGTAGATATGATTTGCTGTATTATTATACAACGCAAACAGTGAATCATTGTGTCCATTATTTTCAAAAACATTTTTTCCATCATCGGCTGTGTCTGCATTTTCCACGTTGCCAATATTCGGTTGTGCAATTCCTTGAATCGTAATTCCCCAAATATTTCCTCGAATAATATTTCCGGCAATAATCGGCGATGCGGCGGGAGACGAACTACTATTGACGTTGATTCCGCTTCCCGCTTGCAACGGATTCGGATTGATGTTATTGTTGATAATGCGATTGTTCCGAATGATTGCATTGATATTTGAACCAAGCACAGCAATACCAAAACTATTGTTGTGAATATAATTGTTCTCAATTATTGCATTCGAACCGCTCCCACCAATCAACGCGGAAATTGATATTCCTCCCGTTTTAATATTCGTGCTTCCGTAAATTTCATTGTTGCGAACAATAGGGGAATTGATTCCTTGCGTTCCAATGCTGATTTGATTTTTGGGTCCCGTGTTCTGTGTGTTATTGTTTGCGATAACACAATTTTCAATTAACGGACTCGCATTAACCGTGATATTAATTCCATATTGTACATTGTTGTAAATACTGTCGTTGCGGATTATCGCATTTGAGCCGAAACACTGAATTCCGTAATTATTGTTGTATCGAATTGTGCAATGCGAAATCGTCGGACTTGCATTAATGCAGTTAATACTTTTATCGGAATATTCTACGATGCAATAATCGAGAACGCACAACGAATCAACGGAAGTATCTTCAAAACGAAGTTCTTTCCAACTTGCGGGAGTTGGTGTTGAGCCGGAAAAACGTATCAGCGAATCTGTTGTTCCAATTGCACGTAACACCCCATCTATTACAATGCTTGTTTGAGACAGCGTAATAAAACTTCCCGCTTGAACAACAACAACATCGTTTTCTGAAATTATTACGGTATCATTCATTGTGTAGGTAGGGAAACTTCCTATGACCACTCCGTTTGAGTTAGCAACAAGCGAATCAAAATTCCATACAATGCCAGTGTTTGGTGTGTGGTAACCCGCAAAAATAGTTTGACTCAAAAGTAAAACGAAAAGATTTACTTTGGCTGAAAAAATAAACTGCCTCATTGTAATTACCTTTCAAAGTAACATAAAAAAACTCTATTAAGCTTTGCTTTTTTTGCGGCTTTGCGCGAGAAAAAATTACTTCGTTTCAATCCCGTCCGCAATTTCCACTTTCACCTTTTGCTTCTGTGTAAGTTTTCCATAACTCATCGTAACGGTGTATTCACCGCTTCGTACAAATTTTTGTCCTTCGCCGCCATAACTATTCAGCAAATCGTTTGTCCATTTCAAATCCCACACGATGCGATTAAATCCCGGAGTATTTGTGCCGCTTAAATTTGCTACCGTTTTTCCCGCCGAATCTGCAACGGTAAAACTTACACTTTCGCCAGTAAAATCTTTAACGTAGTAATTGATAATTGCACCCGATGGAGGATTGGCGCCGCGAAAAACTGCCGTTCCGTTCCAATCAGCAAAGCCGGGAAGCAGAAATCGCCCGAATGTGGAACGAATGGAAAAAAGATACGCCTCTTTATTTTTCACGCTGTCCACAAAATCTTCGAGCGGAGAAATATCATCAACGATATATAAACTTCTTCCGTGTGTTGCAACAACCAAATCTTTTTCGCGCGGATGAATTTGAATGTCATCAATCGCAACCGTGGGAAGTCCGCCAAACTTTACCCAACGTTCACCGCGATTGGTAGAAACTAACAGCGCAAATTCCGTTCCTGCAAAAAGGATGTTCGGGTTTTTTACATCTTCGCGGAGCACTTTTACCGGACCATCGTTCGGAAGATTGGAAGAAATGTTTTGCCACGTTTTTCCTTTATCACTTGTTCGGAAAGCAAGCGGCGCATAATTTCCGTTGCGATGTGCGTCCACTGCGAGATACGCAACATTCACATCGAAACGACTTGCTTCAATTCTGCTGAGCCATTCTCCCTTCACATTTTTCGGAAGATTGCTCGTCAGATCGCTCCACGTTTCACCGTCGTTCTCGGTTACCCACAATTTTCCATCATCTGTTCCCGTCCACAACATTCCTGATTTTAATGGAGATTCTGCGAGAGTGTAAATCACACCATAACTTTCTGCGCCGCTTCCGACTGCAACCATCTTTTGTAAATTCTGCGTCGTAAGGTCGTCACTGATGCGTTTCCATTTTCTTCCTTTATCCCACAGTTTGAAAACACAATTTCCCCCGAGATAGAGGACATCATTATTATGCGCACTGCCGATGAGAGGTGAATTCCAATGAAAACGAAATGCCGGTTGTCCTTCGGGTTGTTCGGGACGAAGCCCGCGCACTTCCCCGGTTCGTA
>JAGXRH010000097.1 GCA_018335975.1 Ignavibacteriales bacterium | reverse complement strand
TTTCACCGCTTTCGCATTTTCGATGTGATTGAAGTCGTCATCTTCCGCCATAATTCTTCTGCGTGAACGCGCATCAATTATTTCGCGCGGCGTAAATGCGAGTAAGCGTTCATCTTCCCACACTTTTGTATTCTTGTACCAAAAATTTTCGCCGAACAATCCACCATAACTTACAATCAATGTTGGAGTGTGTCCCGTTTTACTTTTTGCAAGAAGCGTTATCGCATCTTTATACAGCGGCGAAACGGGAATCGAATGTTCAATGCCCGTGTGTCCATCGAGAATCATTGACATATTCCAAAAAAATGTTGAGCCGCCTTCGGGAACAACCATCATTTGTAAATTACGCGCCGCTTCGATGATTTGCTGTCTTTGGTCGCGACGCGGTTGATTGTAACTTTTCACCGAGAACGCTCCGTTTGCTTTCATTCTTCGTAAATGCGACATCGCATCATCAAAATTATTGACGATTGCTTTCACCGAAGCTTCCGCTCCGTACAAAATTGTTCCGGTTGAATACAATCGCGGCGCAGTCAACATTCCCGCTTTTATCATTTCGGAATTTGCAAACACCGTTTCCGTGTTGGAAGAAGGGTCGTGCGCAGTTGTTACGCCGAACGCAAGGTTCACATCGTATTGCCAATGGTTTTGCGGCGTGATATTATTTTCTCCCGTTCCAATATGCGCATGAACGTCAATCATTCCCGGCATAATAAATTTTCCTTTTGCATCAATTACTTTTGCATCTTTCGGAATCGAGACATTTGTTCCAATCGCTTTGATACGATTTTTTTCGATGAGAATTGTTCCGTTAGAAATAACTTCATCGCCTTTCATCGAAATAATTGTCGCGTTCGTTAAAGCAATAGAACCGTTCGGAACATCGGTCGGCGCTGAAAAACTAATGTACGTTCCAACCGTATCCGGTTTTTCTTGTACGCTGTCTTTTGCTCCATCAACAAACTTAAAGGTATTCGTCAAATCGCGAGAGAATAATTCCGCGCCAAGCGACCAATACAATTTTTTAGAATCGAAACTCCAATTCAAATACGTTCCGGCATCGCGTGTAATTTTTTTCATTGGATATTCGGAAGTGTTTGGACTAATATTAATTGCTTTTCCCGTTTGGGGAAATGTTGCAATGTATGCGTTGTACCGTTCGACAAGCGCAACCCATTTTTCATCCGGCGAAGTGAGAATTGTTTCTGCATTATCGGAAGTAAAATGCACGCGGCGTTTTTCTCCATTCAGTCCGATGCTGATGAGCGCAGTTTTTTCTCCTTCGTTTGAAAGAAGAAAAATTCTATCGCCATCTTTGTTAAACATCGGATTCGCTCCTTCTTCCGTAATCAAAGTCGCTTTACCTCCGTCGGAATTCATCCAGTAAATTCCTAAATCGCGCGTGAATAAATTCCCCCGCAAATCATCGCCGCTGATTTTTCGGAAAACAATTTTCTTTCCATCGCTGGAAAATTTCGGCTCTGCAAAATGTCCTTTCATCGTTGTGAGTTTCGTTTGCGATTTACCATTTGTTTGAACTTTGTAAATCGCTCCCATTTCATCATCGTTCCACGTTGCGTACGTAATCCATTTTCCATCAGATGAAAACGAAGGATGGATCTCGAATCGTGAATCGTCGTTCGTGATTCGTTTGGGTTTTCCGTTTGGCAATTCTTTGATGTATAATTTTCCAAGCGCAGTGTAGATTACATTTTTCTGATCGGGAGAAACAGTAACGAATCGCAGTGATTTCACTTCAAACATTTCCGGCGAAACTTCTTGCGGAAATCGAACTGCATCAGCAACGGTTTGCTTTACATGAACATTGAACGGAATTTGCGCTGCTTCTTTTGTTGCAACATTTTCTCCAAGGCGAACAGGTATTTTCCATAGATGTCCCTTCGCAGAAATCACGATAAACTTTCCGTCGGGAGTCCACGAAAATCCCGGATGAACACCAAACATCGCCCATGTTTCTTGCGCATCGCGATCTAAATTATCATACAGTGGAGTTTCTTTTCCGCTTTCGATGTCAAACAAATACAAAACTGTTTTGAGCCGCACACGTTTTACAAACGCAATTGTTTTTCCATCGGGAGAAACTTGCGGGCGCACAGAACCGCCTTGCCCATTTATGAATTGTTCCTTCTTCCCTGTTTGCAAATCAACTCGATGAATAACATAAATTGTTCCGTTCGGGTCTTTGTTGTATTCAAATTGACTTCCGCCGGTGATGTCTTCGCTGTAATACAAATATCTTCCATCGGGAGAAATATTTGGTTCACCCGCATCGTGCTGCCAATCGCGGCGATTCGTAATTTGCAATCCATCGCCGCCGCCAATATGATACATCCAAATTTCTCCAGCCCCAAGCGAGCGAGTATTGCGATAATGTTTTTTCGCAACGATATTCATTCCGTCGGGAGTCCACACTGCGTTATTCACTTGACGTTCTTTTTCGTGTGTGATTTGCCTGGGATTTTTTCCATCGTTATCCATGAGCCAAATATTTTCAACGCCATCTCTATCGCTGGTAAAAGAAATTTTCTTTCCATCGGGAGAAAATCGTGGCTGTGTTTCGTACGCATTTCCACCTGAGACGAGTGTTGCATTTCCTCCACTGATTGGCATTGAATAAATATCGCCAAGCACATCGAACACAATCCATTTTCCATCGGGAGAAACATCGCACGAAATCCACGTTCCTTCATCAGTAACAAATTCAATATCGGAAGTTGGACCATGTTTTTTTGTTACATCCCATTTCTCATCTACTTTTTTTGTTGTGTCTTTTGTTGCAGATGAATCTTGTTTTGTTGTTTGTGAAAGTAAGAAGGAAAAAGGAAGAAGAAAGAAAAAGATAATGATTGATTTGTGTTTCATATTGGTTGAATGATTAGTTGATAGAAAATTTGCGGAGAAAATCGTGAAAAGAGAAAAGGAAATAAATTATTTGATTTGTTTTGCCAAAGTCTCGATCGTTTTCTCGATATGTTTTATTCGTGTTTCTGGTTTCTTTCCTTCGTTTACATATTCGAGATACGCGCGTTTGTGTGATGGTGGAAGTTTTTCAAATTATGTTTTTGCCTTGATATTTTTATTCAACGCAAGTTGGAAATCTTCTGAAACAGCGACTTGTGGTTTTGTTTTGTGTGTTGGCATAATTATTTCTTCAAAAAAATAAAAGCGTGATTTTCAAAACTTGGAAAGTTGCTGAATTGTCCACAGTTTTTATGGTACTTCATTTCAAATCCAAAATCATTCATGGTAGAAATCAAATCGTTATTCGTAATTCCCCATTGCCAGTAATAGTGAATATCTTTCCATGGTTTATTGAATGTCGGATGAATTTCATTGAAATGCAGAATAAGGTCTTGATATACTGGGTCGCTTCGATTCATTTTTACATGAGAAAAATATTCGTCCATTCCCAAATCCATCAATCGAATAGTTTTTTCTGAATGCGTAAACTGTTGGTTGAAAATAAGAAAACATTTTGTTCTCGTTGAATACATTTTCAAAACTTCATTCCAATCCGGCTGCACTTGATGCAGAAGTACATCAAACAATAATACCGCATCAACATTTCCAATTGTTTCAAGAACTGCACTTTCTCCGAAACCTCCTTCAACGAGTTTGAGATTTTTGACTTCCTTACTTTTCTCAATCACCGTTGAATTAAAATTTGTATCAACTAAAAATGCGGAAGGAATAGTGTACGTTTTCAGAGTATAAAATGTGTAAGCGCCGTTTATTCTCCAAACTCCGCCTAAATCTGCAAAGGATTTTATTTCGGGAATAATTTTTCGGCAAGCAAAATCAATGAGTTCTTTCTTATCGTAATTAAAATAGAATGGGTATTCGTGAAAAACATAACCGATTATTCCTCTTAAACCCAAAAAAATCTTTCGTATTAAATACACTTTTTCATATCCCGATTTATGTGATTGTTGAAAAAATACTTAGTGCATTTGCGGGTTACTATTAAAGTTTGGTGGCACTTTCATCGTGAATCTATTCCCCCTTCAGAAATAGCATTCCAATATGCTCTACAAAATGGACGTTGAAGAGAAATACATTGCAACTGCCTCAAAATTGATAGCGCTCCTTTGCTATCACATTTTTTCCGGGGCGGTAATTCCTAAAATTGCAAGTCCGTTACCTAAAACAATTTTTGCACCGGAACATAAATCGAGTCGAGCGGAAGTCAATTCTTTATTATCCGTAACAACGCGATGGTCGTGGTAAAATTTGTGAAACACTCCTGCAACTTCGTGTAAATATTCGCAGAGTAAATGCGGCTCGAAATTCGTTGCAACATTTTCTACAATCTCAGGAAATGTTCTCAACATTTTTATCAAAGAAATCTCCGCTTCTTCTTTCAACATAGAAAAATCTACCGTTTGGCTCTTGGGTCTTGGCTCTTGGCTCTCTGCTGCGAAACGGATTATACTTGCAATTCTCGCGTGCGCATACTGTAAATAGTACACAGGATTTTCGTCGGATTGTTCTTTCGCAAGTTTCAAATCGAAATTGAGATGGCTTCCGATACTGCGCATCAAAAAGAAATATCGCACCACATCCGCGCCAACTTCGTCCATTAATTCATCGAGCGTAATGTAATTCGCTTTCCGCGTGGACATTTTTACAACTTCACCATCTTGCAAAATCGTAACAAATTGATGAATGAGAACTTTTATTTTGTTCGCGCCTTCGTTTTCACCGAGCGCGTTTAATCCCGCAATAACATCGGGATAGGTTGCAATGTGGTCGCTTCCCAGAATATCAATCATCAAATCAAACCCGCGGCGAATTTTTTCGCGATGATATGCAATATCGGGCAGACGGTAAGTTGGTTCGCCGGTAGATTTCACAATTACTTTATCCTTTTCGCTGCCGAGAATTTCTTTCTTCAACCACAAGGCACCTTCACTTTCGTAAGCAACTCCACGCTGTTTGAATTCTTCTATTACTTCTTTCACCATTCCGGTTTCATACAAAGTATTCTCATTGAAGAAAACATCGAACGCAATTCCTAAGCGTTTGCATGTTTTTTTTATGTCTTCAAATATTTCTGATTCCGCTTGTTGTTTGAATTTTCCCTCAGCGTTTTCATTGCGAAGGGAATCACCGAATTGTGTGTGTAAACTTTTTGCAATGTCAGTAATGTATTCGCCTTGATAGTAATCTTCAGGGAAAGGAATTTCGCCAACAGAAAGTGCATTGGCAAAATTACTTGCGTCGTTGTTGCTAAATTGAGGGAATCGTATTTTCTCATCAATGAGTTCAAGATATCGAAGACGAACAGAATCACCGAGAACGCGCATTTGTCTTCCGGCGTTGTTAAAATAATATTCGCGCGTAACATCGTAGCCGCTCCATTCAAGCAATCGTGCAACGGTATCACCAAACACTGCGTTCCTTCCGTGTCCAACAGTTAATGGTCCTGTGGGATTTGCGGAAACAAATTCGACTTGCGCTTTCTTTCCTTTGTTTGCAAAACTTTTTCCAAAAGATTTTTCTATTTCGAGAATAGTCTTCAATTCATTTTGGAAATAATTTTTCGTGAAATGAAAATTGATAAATCCTGGTCCGGCAATTTCCACTTTTTCGACGATTGAAGAATCAAATTGTAATTGCGCGACAATTTCCGTTGCAATTTGTCGTGGATTTTTCTTGAATGTTTTGGAAAGTTGCATTGCAATGTTCGTTGCAATGTCGCCGTGTTCTGCAACCTTCGGCTTTTCAAAAGCAATGGGAATATTTCTGGAATTTAGTTCTGCACCGAAAGTTCTTCCGCACGCCGTTTTTATTTGCGGTTCTAAATACTCTTTCATTTCGCCGTAGTTTTCTTTTTCGGCTTTACAACGGTTGTTTTTGCTTTTGTTCCTTTTTCTTCGATATGTTCTATTTTTGCATCGCCCCACAATTTTTCCAAATTGTAATATGTTCGAACTGACTTTTTGAAAACGTGAACTACGACATCAATAAAATCAACGATTACCCAATCAGCAACCTCCATTCCTTCATAGTGCCAGGGGCGCAAACCTTCATTCTTCGCGTTTTCCATCACCGCATTAGCAATCGCTCGGACTTGTGTATCCGAATCGCCGGAACAAATGATAAAAAAATCAGTAACGTCTGAGAGTTTTCGAACATCGAGCAAAACGACATCGTTTGCTTTTTTCAGAAAACAGAGTTTTGCAATTTTTTTTGCTGTTATTTTTGTAGCCAAGGTATTTCCTTAATCGTATTCTTTTAAATTGTTTGTAAAATATTTTTGATAATCTTTTCCGACGACAAGCGAGAGATTGACGAGATAATCGCGGGAAATTTGCTGAATGATTTTGTTAGAATCAATTCCCACGATACGGGAAAATATAACTGCATCCCTCCTGCTTCCGAGTCGGTCAATAATAAAACTTTCGTTGGTTTCCGTGGAAAAATTTCCCACATCAATCACATCAACACCGCGTGTGCGTAATTGTCTTGTCAATTTCATTCCGATTCCCGAAACACCGCTTGCATTGAGAATATCTACTTGCACTGTTTTAGAAAGCACAGGGAGAACATTTTTTATTTCTTTCGTAACAAAAAACGGTGACACAATACCATACAGGAGAAACAACAATAAACCGAAAAAAAACACAATAAGAATATTCAAGGCAACATACTGCCATTGAAATTTTCTTTTCAGGGTTAGAGAATCGTTTGTTGATACCGATGTGTGTGGGTCAAACAGTGTTGGTTGTTCTTGCGAAGGAGAATCTGCCATCAGCGTATGTTACCAACAAAATAAAAAAGATTTTCTCTATCGCTCTGCTGACGGAGAAAATCTATTTTACAAAAATATATTTCAAATGATGCGAGAAAAATTATTCGTCTCCAAAGGGGTGCGTGTAATAACCACCGGAAAGTGAAAATGGATTGGAGTAATATGAACCGAGAGGAAGTTGACGATACGCCACTTGAAATAAAACATTTTCCCACGGACGAAAATCAATTTGTGCGCGGTTCAAAAATATTCCGGAAAAGGATGAAGATTGACCTCGAAAACCGGTAACATTTGGCGAATACATCATACTCACGTCTGCCCGCGCGGAAAGTAAATCGGAAAATAGATACTGCATCGAATTCGTGTATTGGCTCA
This sequence comes from Ignavibacteriales bacterium, assembly GCA_018335975.1. Taxonomy (GTDB): domain Bacteria; phylum Bacteroidota; class Ignavibacteria; order UBA10030; family F1-140-MAGs086; genus JAGXRH01. Next base: position 5,252 of record JAGXRH010000097.1, on the reverse strand, counting down.
CGGAAAGATTTTTTCCTCCGGTTGTTGCGTAGTTCATCGAAAAATTATGGTGCATTGAAAATTTGTTCGGGTCAATCCAGCTAAAGAGCGAGCTTGTTGGCAGAGAAGAAAATCCGCCAACATTCGAAGGATTTTGCTGCGATTTAAATTGTGCAACTGCACCGGAGAATCCCAACAGAAAAAATGTTACGAGAATAAGTGTCTTATTTTTCATTGTTGCTTTAATTTTTTCGGAAAATGATACTAAAAATTTCTGAGTTCGCAAAGTTTCATCAACGGTTTGTTTTATTCGTCTGATGGTTTTTCATTTTCTTTTGAGAAACATAACCGCGCAACTCATCGTATTTTGCAATTTGCTTTTCACTGAGTATGTTTTTCATTTCCAAGTGCGCATGGAGATGAGTAAAGCGAAGTTGCGATCGCAGTTGTGCAATTTCGTCAAGTTCAGATTTCAGTGAAGTTTGAGTAATCAAACTATTTGCGAATAAACTATCCAGCGTTTGTTCTTTTTCGATAATCAAATTTCCAAGTCGAACTGCCTCTTCGTGCATTGACCTGAAAAATTTTTCCGTACTAAATTTTTGTTCGTCAGAAAGTTGCAATTCGTCAGCATTATCCAATACATGTTTTGGTCCCGGGTAATGGTTGAGTTCAGCGGCTTTCGCAAGTCCCATCCCGCTTCCTTCTTGTAAGTTTTGAATATCCTCATCGGAAAGTGATTTGATGATTCTTTTATCCTCGCCAACATAATTTGAATGTTTGTGTTGGGCGAAAGAGAGATAAGAAAAAGATAATAAGGTCGCAAATAAAATAGTTTTGTTCATAATCATTTAAAGTTGTTCGTGAAAGATAATTCCTAAACACACAAAACAACTACTTTTGTTCCGCTTTCAATTCTGCCGTCCGCTTTCTTTCTGAAACCGTAAGAAACCAAACAGCAACAAGAATAAACGCAAGCGAAATCCAATCCTGCATCTTGGGAAATTTTGCGCCAAGAATTATTGCTGAAAGAAGCGTTGCAACAGTTCCTGCTGTGAGCGATGTTAAACGATTGACGAGTCCCGCAAATGTTGCTGTTCTCCCTTTGAACATAAAAAGAAAAACGGAAAAGAACGCAACGAGACCAAATGCAGTTCCGCTCACAACTCCTAAAAACCACAACGTGTTTGATTTATAAAATGATTCGCGAAACAAAGTAACTTGCGGAACTTCCCAGCCCAATGAAGGAGCGCTGAAATAAATAAAGAGCGAAATCAAAACAACAAAGAAGAATGCAAATATTTGTTCAATGCCGAAAAATCCATTGTTATCAAGAGGAATACCTTTCCCGCGTGTGTTCTTAAAATAATTCATAATGTAAATACGAATTGAATACGCAACGATATAACTTGATAAAATTATTACCGCCGCAGAATTATTCAAAAAATCAAAATCACCGGATTGAACGTAAAATAAATTAATACCGGCTGCAAGTAATGCAAAAACAACAGCATAATTTTCTTCTGCATACACTCTCTTTTTCAAAATCCCTTGTCCGATTTGCACCGCATCAACTGCTCGACTTATTACGATAACACTTGCACGCATAATCACCATTGCAACCATTACGGACATTCCTTCAAACGTGTACATCAGTGTCGTTGTCGGAATTACAATCGCTGTCATTAATCCTGAAGGAAGAATGTATTTCACTTCCTCAGGAATTGAAATTCCACCAACTGAAATCATTTGATTCGATTTCAGTTTGTACCAACGCATTACAATAACAATTCCAAGCGCAGTGAGCATTCCGCCAATCGTATTGTACACCATATATTCGATTTGGTTGAAGTGCAACGAACTCGCAATATGTTTGTCAGTAAATAATTTCGCGCTGATTCCGGTAACGACGTAAAACGAAAAATAACCAATACAGAGTTGAATGAGTCTTCCGGTACTACCTTCTTCGGTTTTCCACATAATGTTATTTCAAAATTACTTTTTCAAATTCCAAAGTTTCGATGTCGTTCGTTCAAGTTCCTGAGCGATTAAATTTTTGTCAAGTGTTTTTTCCGGTTCATTTTCAAACGCAGCGTAAGGAATTTTGAATCCTTTTACTTCAATGAAATCCGGATTTTTCGCGGCTAATTTTTCCCAATCATTCGTCTTGTAATAGAATTCCATTTTCTCATCAGGAAGCGAGTGATACAAAATTGAATCTTCCATTCCCGGTTTTGCGCGGCGACGATTTTTTCTCACTGATTCTTCGTACGAAACTTTTATGTACAACAACGATGCTCGCTTCAAAATATCTTCGTGTAAATTATTGAGCGCTTCTTGAATTCCGTTTTCTCCTCCACGGGCAAACTCAATCAGGGTAGTCATCTTTTCGTGATAGTTTGCATTACGAGCAAGTTTTTTTCTGTATTCCAAATTGATTCGCTCGATATATAAATTCCAAATGAATTCATCTTTGAACCAATATTTTTCATCGCTCCAAACGCGCGGTTTGTTATGACGGGTGAGAATGTCATCAATCTCGAATGTTTCCCACACGTACACGAAATCATCGAGTTCTTCAAAATCGGAAATGTGAAACCGATTCAACCGTTCGTCGGTATTTGTGTGCTTTAAGAAATCAATGACTTCAGATTTTCCTGCAGCGGGTCTGCCGGTAATAATGAGGATAGGAAAGTTGTTCATAGTCTATAAATAGTTATGGGAAAAATTATTTGTCTTGTTCTATGCGATGTTCAATTTGTGAATCAATGACTTTCATTTGTCGCACGTATTGTTCCACTGCTTTGAATACGGTGGTATTTGATGTGATAACGTTATTCGGTTTCACTCCGATATATCTATCTGCTTCACCAACAAAAAAATCACTTGCAGTGCAAATGTACATTTTATCTTCGTCAATTTTCTTGCCATTGATTTCGAGTTTATCAATTTCGATTTCGTCTTTACTTTTTGTATAAACGCATTTAATTCCCGAAAGTTGAACTGCCGGTTTTTTATTGATAATGTATTCAACAACTTCCTGCAACTGTTTTCCGCTTAATTGAAATGTTGTCATCATATTTTGAAATGGCAGAACTTCAAACAATTCTTTTTTCGTAAGTGGACCAGCGAGTACATCTTTTCGTATTCCGTGTGAATTCGTAAACGCGACGTCAGCTTGAGCGATTTCTTTTTGTGCATCACAAATAAAATTTCCCACATTATTTTCGCCGTTTGTTCTGCGCCAATCGGATTTGAGTTCGGCAATCACTTCAGAATAATCTTTATCAATAACCGTTTTCACTGAATCAATAAAATTAGAAAGTTCGTTCTTCGGTCTGTCATCACGGTACCACAGCGTAAGCAATTTTCCCTTGTAATCCGTTACTTTATCATTTTCAACAGTCAATTCAAGTTCGCCGAGATTTTCACAATTCGCTCCCGCTTGAACGATAATTACGTCATTTATTTTCAATGGTTTCGTGAGTCGTGTGTGCGAATGTCCGCCGACAATCACATCCAATCCGTGAACATTTTCAGCAAGAATAGAATCATCATCGGTTCCTTCGTGCGTGAGAGCAATGAGTAAATCGGTTTTCGGGTCGAGTTCATCAACATATTTTTGCACAGTTTCACTCGGCGAAAGAACTTTGATTCCTTTGAGATTACTTTCGTTCACCAAGTTGTACAGAAATTGCGACATCACTCCGATAATTCCAATTTTCAATCCGCCTTTTTCTATAATTGTGTATGGTTTGTTGTTTAACGGAAAATCATTTTTGTCATTCACAACATTGGATGACAAAATTGGAAAGTGAACAATCTTAGTAATTGCAAGTAAATTTTCCTGTCCGGCATCCAAATCGTGATTGCCAAAGCACCACGCATCGTATCCGACTCTATTCATCATTTCAAATAACGCTCCGCCAAACGCATTTTGGTATTTATATTCGGTGATTGGATTTCCGGTCATTACATCACCGGCATCAAACATCAAACACGTTTTCACTTTTTTGATACTATCGGACATAAAAAACAATTCGTTCATTCCGCCAACCATCGGTTTCGGTTCTTTCTTACTCCACGTTGCTTCCTTTGGAATAAACGATGCATGCATATCGTTTGTATGAAGTATTGTTATCGTTTTCGGTTGAGAAGAGGAAAACGAAAAAAGTAAGAGTGAAAGAAAAAGCAGTTTGAATATTCTCATACAAAAATTTAAATAGAGTGGAGGTTTATTTCCGGAAAAAATCCGATGTAAAAAAGCCACATCAGCGCACCGGTGGCGAGTGGAATGGCAAAATTATCGTCAAAAATATCAAACGATAGAAGTTCTGCAATCGCGCCGCCAACAGAAGCAATAATTGCAAGAACATATTCGCCGAATGTATATTCGATTTTCGGCGTGAACAGAATGACGATGATTGCTGAAAGAACGAACGCAATACTTCCTTCCCAACTTTTTTTCCCACCGGCAATTTTTTTGAATTTATGCTTCCCGAATTTTCTCCCGAACAATGCAGAAGCAGTATCGGAAATAATAAGAATGGAAAAACTGGTTACAGCAATTATTTTCGGAAATAATGCAATACAAATGACGGCAGAAATTAAAACGTACGTTGCGCCGGTAAGATTTTTTTTCTTTTCGGTAGTTTCATGTTCCCGGAGAATTGATTGGAACAACGAATTGTAAAATTTTGAAAACGGTGGAGAAAATAATCTCCCAATGTCCACAAACAATGAGAACACCGTGAGAATAATAAGTACTGTGAGGACTACACTTTGCGAAAGAAAAAACCAATATCCAAGTGGAATTGAAAGCGATGCGAGGTGAATCAATTTTCGAATAACTTCTTTTCGAAAATCAAATTCAATTGAACGTGGGGTTTCCAACAAAGTCCTCAAACTACTGCAGAAACAGAAGAGCCATGTGGTTCCGGTCCATCCTTCGAACGATTTGCATCACCGTTATTAGAAACCGGAAGCGGGTCGAGCGTTTCACCGCGAATGATTTTATCAATTTCTTCACCGTCAAGAATTTCCCGCTCCAATAGAACCTCTGCGAGCCGATGTAACGTTTCCAAATTTTCTGTCAGAATAGTTTCGGCACGGGTAACGCCCAACTCAATGATACGTTTCACTTCGGAATCAATAATCCGTTGCGTATCTTCGCCAAAATGTCGCTCGCGGGTGATCTCCCTTCCTAAAAATACTTCTTCTTCTTTTGTACTGTAATCTATCGGACCAAGTAAATCACTCATTCCCCATTGGGT
>JAGXRH010000096.1 GCA_018335975.1 Ignavibacteriales bacterium | reverse complement strand
CCGCCACAGCCGCCGTATTGGACGACGATACGGCAGGCGCGGGCGCAGCTTGTACAGGCAAGACCTGTTTCAAGGAATCGCCGGAACCCGGTAATTTAACCTCACCGAACCCGAACCGCCAGACGAGAAAACCCACCAAAAATAAAGACATTAATATAATCTTAGGCCTTTGAGCATCAGCAGGATTTATTTTCTTTTTAGCCATAATTTCCACCTCATCGAATATTAAAGGCTTAGCGTCTAATATGTCATCGATTGTTGTTTGCAATCGATTAACGTAAATTTGTTTAGTCAAATAACAGGCAGGCAAATAAGTATATATAGCCCGCATATCAATAAGTCGTTTACCCAGTATTTCGTTACCATCATTAAACCGCTGATTGGTATCATAGCCGTCATATAAATCAGTCCCCCGATAACGCCACTGCTCGACACGGGCATCGAGGAACGACATACCATAATAGACATCATAGAGATGATATTTAGGCATATTACCGGACAAAAACATAAATTGGAGAATAGGCCCAATATAGGGTATTTTTCGCCTATCGGTTCTGGACGCCTGAACTAAATAATCGCATAGGGTATTTTTAATCTGCTTATCGATTAACTCATGATCTTGAGTTAATAATATTAGGTCCCAATGATCTTTTCTGGAAAGCAAAAGCCACTCGATTAATTCCTTACGGCCCTTTTCTTTCCAGGACCGGGCATTCATCCATAAAGCCAATTCATCCAATACTATTAAACCGTTCTTATCTTCGAGTTTATATTTAGGATCGTAAGCAGGCGGTAAAGCAAGAAAATCCTCATAACGAGGACGGTCGGGAAGCCGATAGGCGATAGCCTGATTTTCATCAGGCAAGAGATTTTCTAAATAAAGATCGAGATTAGTAGCAACCGGACAACCCCGGTTTAAATATTCTCGAATTTTGGCGACCGCGCAAAGGCTTTTTCCTTCACCGCGTACGCCTTGGATGATCCAGCCAGGCATTAACTAGAAACCGCCTTAGCTTTGACTTTCAACAAGTCATAACCGACTTTAGTTACCCATGCAAAAAAACGAGCAGTAAGCAGCGCCAACAGGCAAGGTATGGCATTCGATGGCATAACCCAACCCCAAACATTTAAAGCAGTCTGCGGAATAGTTTGATGAATGGATTCAACAACAGAAAACATTGTATTTAAATACAATGTAAGAACAGATACTATCGCAGTAATAATAAATCCCAAAGCAATAATAGCAGGACCATACTTAGTTAATATACGAGTTAAAGCAGCACCAAAAACACCAACAAAAAGCCAACGCAAACCATTTAACAAAGCAGTAAGAAAAATACCCATAATTAAAACCTCGTTATAGATTTAGAAGTCATATTAATAATTTGCCAAGCAGTCATAACAGCAAAAAACCAAGCCAATATTTCACGCAAAGGCGACAATTTTTCGCAAGGCTCTAAATCGAAATGTTTACCAAATATGACGGTATGAATACCACCAGCACAAGAAGAGTCAGCGGGTAACATAGAAGAAAACGCAGTAGTAAAAGAATGGGAATCAGCATAAGACTGCATAGGATTACCCTGATTCACAAACGACTGAAATTCAGAACGATCAGATTCTAATTGTGAATCCAAATCATTAAATTGAATAGCCGACTTATCAAACTGAGCCTCACCTTCAAAAGTCAATTTATCAAGAATACCTTTCGTATTGTCGGCAGTATCTTTAGTATTTTTTTCGACCTTGGATAAATCGATTTTTTGAGCTTGCAAACCGGCAGCGGCAGCAACATCGGACGGAACATTACTAATAACGGTCACGGTACCATCAGGATTTTGAGTAGTAACGCGAGACGAAGCCGGAACGCCCTGTACAGACGGCTGATAAGTCTCGGACGTACGAACGGAACCATCGGGCAAAGTCTCAGTGCCGCGAGTGGTTTCTAATGTCGGCTGATTGCTCAAACAGTAGGTTTTTGAATTAATGGCATAACAGGTAGCGCCGGCCGGTGGCGTAACTTCTTCCTTGATACACACAAAAGAGCCATTAACCATTTGACAGTTATGGCCATCTTCAGCACATAACGCAGAATCGGAGCCTTGCACATTTACGCAAGGGTTTTGTTGTTCATCATCCGGCAAAGGCTTAATACACGTCTTGCCATAACCGGGCACATCGGACAAGGTAAAACCTTCCGAACATTGAGTCACAGGACAAGGATTCGGATAAGTAACCTCGGAACCATCTTCACATTGCAATTTAGGACAAGCTTGCAACGCAAAATTACCCATATCGGAATTACGACAAGCGTTAGGTTGCCCATCGATCATTTCAGAACATTTCGCTATAAACGCATTTACATCAACACCAATCGAAGAACAAAGCTGATCAGCTGGATTTACACAAGTTTCAAGCGTAGTGTTTAAAGCGGGAACAGTAGAGGCAGGAACCAAACCAATAGGACAGATGGATTGGCAAACCCCATTTTGAAAAGACATACCAGAAGAGCATTCACAAACACCAGCAACCAACGAACCGCCAGAACAATTAGGAATATCCCCAGAAAAAACACGAATTTCACCAGCACCAGGCCAGCACGAAACCGAATAATTACCATACGACGTAGGCGTAACACCCACATAATTGTAATTAGAACTAGGTGGAGAAGAAGAATTCTTTAAATAATTACAAACATGTTGACCAGCCGCTTCAGGTGTAGAAAAAACCGAAGGCGTCGAAGTCTGTGATGGACATAAGCCGTAAGCAAAAGAACAATAATAAGCTGCAGAAACAAAAGAAGAAAAGCCGGCCATAACCAGCAAAATCAATATTTGAAATTGTCTAATCATGACCGGCACCGTTAAACAACGATTAAGTAGCAGACGAGGCCGCGCGTTTGAACATTCTCAGAATGATAAACGCTACGGTAATCGGAATCGCCGCAGTCCAGGCCAAGTCAACCAACGCCAGAACATCATCGGACAACGTAGTAAACGCTGTAGTAGCAGCAGCAGGCAAAGCAGCACTAGCAACGGAAACACCCGCAACAGAACCGGCCAATACCAAACCGCCATTTTTGAAAAAATTTTTCATAGTTTCACCTATAAATTAACGTGATGAAGATTTAGCGGCCATTTTAAAAGCCGCTAAGACATAACCAGCACATAGACCGACAATAAAAGCACCCAATAAATAACCCAATAAGTCTTGATAATCCGGCACCGACATAAAACCCTCAATAACTCAATAATGATGCTAGTTTAACGCCAGATACAAAACCAAGACCGGCCATAATGGCTTGAGAACACACCATCACGGTTGTGATTAAATCTTGCAGTAATACATCGGTCATGATACTGACTCCGTTTTATAACGAAGATGGTTTAAGCACTAGGCTTAGATTCGTTTACACCGGGTTTTTTGTCCGATGGTTTAGAAACAGATTCAAATGTTTCCGGAATATATTTACGAACGGAAACCGCAGACAAAACAGCGCGATTTTGACCGCCCATATCAATATCACAAAGAATTTCCATTACCATAGGAAAGGCATATTCACCGGATTCCTGTTTGTTTTTCAATTGCTCGAACATTTCATGAGGCATTTTGATTTTGATAATCTCATTGCCAAGCACGTTAGGATTTTTACCGGTAGTGGGTTTTGTAACCCAAATAGAGCCGCCTTTTGAACCGGCATCAATTTCATATTTAGTAACGGATTCCACGTTACCCACAACAGTGGTACGCATTTGTTCCATTAAGGCTTGATCGAGTGACATAGTTTTACCTTGTTTGAAAATTAATAAAATGGGCAGATTAGCCGCTTACCCAGGCGGTTATTAAGCATGCTTAAATATATAATTAAGAAACGCAAATATAATAAGCAATAAAACAGGTGAAGCAATAAAAAACCAAACAGTAATTAAGGTTTCCATAAAATCAAAACTCCGAATAAAAAAACGAATATGTTCAATATCAAAGAATGAACTATCTTCGCAACCCAAGGCATAATAAGTCAAAAAAACGACAGTAAAAAATAGGGTAAGTTCATAAAACACCCATATCAAAACAAAATACCAGGGTTTCCCGTTTAAATAAGACATAAAAATAAATAAGAAAAAGAAATAAAAACCTATATCAAATTTTTTAATTGAAAACGATTTAAACGTTTAATCGAAATTTGATAATTATTTAAAAGCCGTTTTTTTATAGTTATCTGCTTATCGGTTAAATCCTTATTAATTAAATCGTTATTAATTTCATCAATTAAAGACTGTAAATAAGACGTTTTTTCAACCGTGGTTTCGATCATATTAAGACGCCAAGGCGGCTTTATTAGATAGCCCCACCCGCTCACCATCCAGCCTAATCGGGCCGGACGGAGCCGCTTTATGGATTACGCCGACAATGCCCGACGCCCGAACCCTGTCAAGGCTAAAGTGAACGCTACGCGGCCTTGACAGGGCCCGTAAACGCCGGGCAAAAACGGCATACCCCATACCGCGGCTCCGTCCGGCCTGATCAGTCAGGAAAGCTTCAAAAACGAACATCATGGCAATAACGCCTTATCTTCGGTTTTGTAATATTCGCGAATCTGTTCTTGAAGAGATTCGGGTAAATCGCGGATATAAATCAATTGACGATTAACATATAACGTCATCACCGATTTAGTTAAGGTGAACGGTTTTACGCCACGCCGGGTAGATTCTTTTTCGAGTTTCAAATAATTAGAAGAAGAAATAGCAGTACGATAGTTACGCTCTTTTTTCAACGCCTCTTGAGCATCCAATTTAACGGGAAAATCTATTTCGCCGTCCAATAATTCATCTTTTAATATGTCAGACATAACGTATTTCCTTAAATTTATCGTATAAAGGAAAAGACTTAGAAAGCCGATTAGAAAACGTTCGAAACGTAAGCCGATTAAAAGCACTTAAAGAATGCCGCTTAACGCAACCGGGCATAAAGGTTATATTGCGGAAATAATGACGCTTTGAACCGGCGAAAGTAGAAGGAAAAGGACTAAAAGATAATATCCCGGAATCGGAAGAAATAAAACCGGAACCAGAACAGTTATTACATAGACTAAAATCAAACGATTCGGGATAACCGGCACCCAAACAAAGCGGACATTCTTTTACAGAAAAAACAGCTTCAACAGGTTGTTCCGAATCGGATTTTTCAGGCGGTAAAAGAACGGTTTCAACGGCCTCGGTATCAGCACCGAAAACAGGCGAATAAGAAGAATCAAGAATACGTTGAACAACTATTTTTGATATACGATCATAATAATAATCAAAACGAGCTTTTAAAGAATCACGATTAGAAGACACTATATCTTGAATATCAGAATGTACTAACCAAAGCAAACTATCGATACCACACATACGACCGTTAAACAAATAAAACCGAGTTTCTAAACGTCTGCGCGCCTCATCACATTCAATAGAACCATTAATTAAACAGCTCAAAATAGAATCGGCTTCACGATCGAACGAATCCAAAAACATAGATAAGGTTTCTTTAACCAATTTCATAGATACGTTCATATCAACCCCCCACAATTTCAGATTCAGCCACTTTTAATTGATCGACCAAACTAATAAGGTTGATCATGCGATATTTGCCTACCTTTACAGACGGCCAGTAGCCATTGATTACTTGAGCTTTCACGGCATCCCGAGATAAACCGCTCAGTTCGGCGAACTGTTTTTGTGTCATCAACGGCACAAAGGTTTGAATCGGCAGGGTTACGTTGACATTCGCTTGATTTTGTTCCATGTTGCACCTTTAGCCGCGATTGGCTGGTTGTGGTTGGTTATGGGGGTTTTTTAAAAACTTTAGGAAATATTACTAAAGAAAATAGATGTAGTCAATAAATATTTAGGAAATATGCATAAATGATAGGCGAACGAATAAAAATCCTAAGAGAATTCAAAGGCTTAAGCAGGCGAAAACTTGAGAACGAAACAGGAATAGCAGACTACACTTGGCAAGCAGTGGAAATAGGAAAACAAGTAGCGAACGAGTCACACATCGAAGCACTAGCGAAATTGTGGCCGGAGTTCAAGTTTTGGCTGGTGTTTGGCGAAACAATGCCGGAATACGGGCAGATCAGCCCGGAGTTGGAAAAAATCAGAGTAAATCTAAAAACGGGTTCGCAATAGCGGAAAGGGTAAGGGGAAGATGGATAAATACAGAAAGATTGAATGGAACAAAGATAGAAAAATGATAAAGGAAATCAACGAAAAATATAACAATAAAGAAAATCCCAAACCAGAAAACTTAAAAAACCCAACATATAAAGAAAAAAGCTTACCCAAAGAAACCCAAAATTTTTACAGAAAACATAAAATATTCATCCAAGTATTTTTTGCGATAATTGCAGCATCAACAGTAATAGGAATATGGAATAAATATTTAGAATACTTAGAACTAAAAGAATTAGAAAAACAATTAGCTATTGATAATGAACGAACAAAAGCACAAATAAAACAATTAGAACTAGAAGGAAAAAAAATGATGGATGCAGCAATGAGACCCTTTAAAGAAATAGAAAACAAAAGAAAAAGCATCCACTCAAACAAAATAAGATCACCCAAAATCGATCAACAAGCACAATGCAAACCAGCAAAAATAAACGGCGTTTGGCAACAACACTGCGAATAATTAAGGTAACGTTACCATAAATTAATGTATAATTGACTTATCGTAACGTTACCAAAATAAAGAAATGACAACAGAAATAAAGAAAAAAGGCAGACCCAACACAGGAAAAGCCCTTACAAACGCTGAAAAACAACGCAGATACAGAGCCAAACAAAAAAACCTATTAGACCAGGCGATACAAAAACCAAGCGAAAAGCAAAAAATAGAAGAACTAGAACAACAAGTAGCCTGGCTGAAAAAAGAAGTAATCTTTCACTGCAATAGAGCTAATGAATACACAGAAAAACTAAAAAAGGCCAAGCAATGAAAGTCAGCGAAATATTACGATTATTGAATAAGGACGGTTGGGAACTGGTCAAAACCCGAGGCAGTCACCGACAATTTAAACACCCAACAAAACCGGGAAAAGTGACAGTTGCAGGCAAACCCAGCGCGGAACTGGCACCGGATACATTAAAGAACATTGTTAAACAGGCAGGTATCGAGTTATGAAATATTTAGTGATCATAGAAAAATCAGGCAACGGATTTTCAGCCTATAGCCCGGATGTTCCCGGTTGCGTTGCGGCAGCGGAAACAATAGAAGAAACCGAAGCGTTAATGGCCGAAGCCTTGGAATTCCACTTGGAAGATATTCCGGAAACAGAAAGACCCATACCGCAAACGAAAGCCGTTTTTATGAACGTAGCTGCCTAGACAATCTTTCCACTTTCTTTCCATCCAGACCAACCAAAACCAACCTTAACCATACCGATTATTTCTATAAGTGTTTGTTTTTGGTATGGTTAAGGTTGATTAAAAGGTATTACAAGGCACTTTTAATGCGATGGTCGTGCGTTCGAATCGCACACGACCCACCATCACAAGTCCTTGATCGAAAAGGATAAATCAACTGGATTGCCGTCGAGTTGAAGCAACATAACCGCAGCAAGGCGCAAATTTAGGCGCACTGTTGCTTTATTTGCTCAATGAGGTGGCGTAATGAACCAGTCAAACCAATCCCTTCAAGTCTCAAAAAACGATAGTTTTTCTGAGCAAAATCAACTAAACCAAAATCACACTGACAACAATATCCTGGTCGCGCCCGGCAGCGTACACAGGCCTTATGACGTTGAAACATTTGCCGTTTGTACTGCCGAACGTAAAATTCTAAGCGAAGCCTACGCCGTACTGGAGCATGCGGAACAATGGGCAAAGGAATTTGACCCGGATAACCGCCATGAATTATTTCTTCATTCTATGGTTTATTTCTATCCTTCGGAGTTTGCGAGGGATAGGCAGGGTTTGCTGACATATGTCATTGGCGCAACGCGCGGCCATTATTTCGTCATCCACGGCGGCGATGATTGTATCGTCAAAAATAGGCTGATCGGCCCGGTGTTTGAATCCCAAGAGCAGGCTACGGCTTGGCGCCATCTCAGTCTGCCGTTCTACCCTGAGTGCCAAATTGTTTGCTACGAATCCGCATTGCGTGATGGCACTTGCCCCGATTTTCAGCTCGAGTGCAATCGTCTCGCCGTCAGCCACGTTACGGCATTTGCTGTTGAATTCGGTGGCGATGGAGAGTGCCGAAGCTTGCCGATTGGCGACCGGTATTTTACAACCGAAGAACAGGCCCGCTGCTATCAATCAGAAATCTTGTCGGAGCACCCGACATGTCAAATTTCCCCGCAGAACTTTCATTTCGAGCATGTCTATAAGCGTCAGGACTTACTGGAACGCCTATTTGGACACCTAAAAACCGAAAACGCTGGCAGTGCAGAGGAGGTTTAGCCATGGCCTATATCCGACCTTTAGCCAACGGCAACTTCCGTGCGGATGTCCGCATGAAAGGAGTTACCAAAAACAAGACTTTCCCCATTGAGAAACTAGCCAAAGACTGGGCCGATAACATCGAGAACAGCATTAAGAGCATTCTGAGTAAGGATCAGGCGCAATTAATGGCGCTTTCAGAGGATGAAATTTGCGCCTTGGGCGGCGAGGATCTTTTCAAGCAGTTGGGTATCGACCTGTTTGCCATTCGGCATACCGCCAAACTGGAAGCCATAAATGCACTATCCAAAAAAGAGTTGTTACAGCTTTCCGTGCAAGAAATCGAGCGCATGGGTGGCGCCGAACTATTCGTCAAAGCCGGCAAACGTATACGCTACAAGACTTTTCGCGAAGTCTGCGACGAGTATCTAACGCGTTGGAACAAGAAAGATTACCAGGGTCAAATGCAGCGAGTTGATTACTGGTGCAATGCTTTCGGCGACCGCATCATGACCGACATCGACATCTTCGATTTGCGCGAGCACGTCGACGACATGATTGATGCCGGCGAGCGGACTACCACGATAAACCGCAAGAAAGCCGTACTGTCCAGCGTCTATAAATTTGCCTTGAGTCGCGGCTATGTCGATGAAAATCTCGTTCGCAGCGTGGTGGTTGATGACGACACCAAACGCCGGGATCGCATATTAACGGATAGCGAACGCCAGAGGCTTATCAAGGCTTGCAAGGAATCTCACTGGAATAAACTGTATCTCCTTGTCATCATGGCTATGACCACGGGCGCGCGGAAAGGCGAATTGATGAATTTGTGTTGGAACGACATCAATTTCAAAGAGGGCGCCGCTTTTCTGGGCGACACCAAAAACGGCACCAGCCGGGAGCTATATCTTGCACCGGTCGTCATGGCCGAACTGAAACGGCATCAAGAAGTCGGTACCGGCTTAATCTTTCCGTCGGCCGAGTTACCGGATCAACCGATGGACTTCCGCAAGACTTGGCGCAACGCCTTGAAGGCGGCCAATATCTCCGACAAGGATATTTTGAACGCGGACGGCACAGTCAAACTGGAGCGATTCACCTTTCATTGCCTTCGGCACGGCTTCTGCTCGGCCCTGTCCGACGCCGGCAAAGAAATCAACCAAATAGCAAAACTGGCCGGCCACAAGAGCATCCAAACCACCATGCGCTATATCCATCAGGGACGCGACCAAAAACGGCAGATCGTCAACGAATTGGCTCAGGCCTTTAACCTGTAGCGGCTATTCGCCGGCCAATCCTTGATTGGGTTGGCTGGCTTTTCTGTTCATGAATTGAATAGCCGAGTAAATCGGTACTTTACGTTTAGCACGCCATGGCTTTACAATTATTTTGAATTAAGTTTACATTTAATCACTATGAGCATCGATCTACGTCATTCTATCTTGGTTGCGATTGCCGAAGACGGCAGCAATGTAGCCGCCCGCCTAGCGAATCAACATGGCGTATCCCGACAGGCCACCAGCGCTTGGCTAACCAAACTGAAAAAAGAAGGTGCCATCACATCATCCGGTGTAGGCCGGGGTGTGCGTTATCAATTGGCAACAATGGCACAGGTACAACGGGTTTATCCCCGAGCGGGATTGCGTGAGGATCTTGTCTGGTCTGAATCCATATCACCATTGCTTAGCGACTTGCCTAGCAATGTCCGCGACATATGGCATTACGCGGTCACCGAGATGATAAACAATGCCATCGACCATTCCGGTTCCGAAAATGTTGTCGTGGAGTTGGTGCGCGATGCACTCAATACCACCGTCTACATTGCCGACGAAGGTGAAGGTATTTTTCTGAAAATTCAGCGAGCGATGAATTTGTATGATCCCCGCGAAGCGATCCTGGAATTGGTCAAGGGCAAGCTGACCACCGATCCCGCCAACCATACCGGCGAAGGCATTTTCTTTTCGTCCAAGGTGATGGACGCCTTCGACATCCGATCCGGCCTATTGCACTTCATGCACGACGAATGGGGCGCGGACATTCTGCTTGAGCGCCCCGCCAATGCACCGGGCACCCTGGTTTTGATGCGCCTGGCCAACGATAGCCCACGCATTTTGCAAGACGTGTTCGATCAGTTTGCCGCGCCGGAGGAATATACCTTCGCCAAAACGATTGTGCCGGTACGACTGGCACAGCATGAAGGCGAAAAACTGGTTTCCCGTTCGCAAGCTAAGCGCTTGACCATGCGCTTTGAGCGATTCCAGGTCGTAGTATTGGATTTTGCCGGCGTCGAAGAAATCGGCCAAGCGTTTGCCGATGAAGTCTTCCGGGTGTTCGGCAACGCCCACCCCAATACCCAATTACTGCCGATCAACTTAACCCCTGCCGTCGAAAACATGGTCAAGCGGGCACTGTCGGCTAAATGAGCATTTAACAGGAATCGAATATGACAACGTTCAATTCCCCACACCCCGGCAGCATTTTGAAGGAGGACGTGTTACCCGAACTGGGTATCGGCGTCACCGAAGCCGCCGCGCAGCTTGGCGTTTCCCGCGTTGCCTTATCCCGTGTTGTCAACGGCCGAGCGGCGATCAGCGCCGATATGGCAATTCGCCTGGAAGCCTGGATGAACGGCCCAACCGCCGATACCTGGGTACGGATGCAAGCCGAGTACGATTTGTGGCAGGCCCGACAAAAGCCAAAGCCCAGCGTCACGCCGATTGAACGGCCGAACGCGGCATAACGAATATCCGAATTAACCAGCCTATCCCGACGGGGAGAAAAGCGGCGTCATTAACCGCCTGGCTGGTTATCCATTTTTTAATGATTTGCACTTGAATGGAGTAGTTGATGAGTTCTCTTAAAAATCAGAACTTTGACAGACGGCGTCTTCTCGAAGAATTCAATGCCATGATTACTAAATTGGATGATCCAGCTAGGGTTGCCGAATTTAACGACCCAGCGAATTTTACAAAAATAAAAATAGCTATCATGGTATCGAATTTAAAAGATCAAGCTATGTTTTCAGCCTTAAAAAAAATCATCAGCATTACTGAATCCAATAATTCGAACAATATTTCTTTACTAAAAGAGTTCCTTAGGATTTCTGAATTAAGTAGTTTAGATAGGATTTCAGAGTTAGAAGAATATCTACGTAATTCTGATTTAAATGATCCAATAATTATTACTGTAGTGCACGAAGCCATAAGACGCCATGAACTTTCTGAGAGATTAAGGGTGGCAGTAGAATCTGGTGAAATAAAGACAATCGAACCTGGCTCTATATTCATTGAGAAAGAGTTTATGGAAGACGGGAAATCGGGTATAGCCAATTACATTAGGCGCTGTATCGAAAACTCAGAAGGAAAATGTACTAAATTCAATTCAGAAGAAATGGCCTACATTGCTGATGTACTTGAAGGAAAAATAAAAAAAACTAAAGGGCGTCCTGCCAATATAAAAAGAGATCGAAAAATAGCATGGATGATAGATCTATATCTAAAAAAAGAAATGAAATTGACTTCAAATTCAAACGAGGATGGTGCTGCTGCGCTAGTGGCTACGAAATTCGGAATTGATGAGGATGCCGCAATCAAAGCCTACCAAAGGATGAAGCCTGAAATTGATGCTCAATATGAGGAATGGAAGTGGAATGGATATGATTAAATTAGC
The DNA here is from genome assembly GCA_018335975.1 of Ignavibacteriales bacterium. Taxonomy (GTDB): domain Bacteria; phylum Bacteroidota; class Ignavibacteria; order UBA10030; family F1-140-MAGs086; genus JAGXRH01. Next base: position 1,933 of record JAGXRH010000096.1, on the reverse strand, counting down.
ATTTTTTAATTTTGGAAAGAAATAGACCTTTTGTTTCCTGTCTACAGTAAAAGCTAATCAATACCATAGCTTCACACACCCAAACTAACAAAACGGAGCGTGAAGAGATGAACACCGCAACAAACCAATCCACAGCCCCGGCGACCGCCGGGCAAATCAACATAACGCTCGACGATATTATCCCGTCCAGCGATGTCCCTAAAAAATACCCACATTTGTATAGCGAGAAGTCTTGGCGCTGGGCTGTTGTGCAGCGCAAAAATAACGGCTTGTCCAGGGCGTTTCACAAAGTCGGCAAAACGCTATTTGTTAATACGCGTGTTTTGGCCGAATGCATAGTTTCAAATAAAGATACCTGATCCGCATATTAAATGCGATGCAATGCCTTGTATTTTAAGGCTTGCGATTAAATAGGCGCAGAAAAAGGCGCAAATCCCGGTATCAAAGGCTTCAACTCGACGGCAAATCAACAGAAGAAACACCGGAATGCGCCCAACGTGCGCCATTAATTCAGTCAGCCTTTTTGGCATTTTTATGGTGATAAAAATGAGTGAAATAAAAAATATTAAATCGATTTTAAAGAAAAATGGATTGATTGAAATGATTGATGGTCAGTTTGTTTCTGCGAGGATTATTGCAAAGGTGATACCGCAAGGCAATGGAACTGCCTTGGTCAAAAACAAATACGGCAATCATCTCGGGTATTTGCGCTGGGAAAAATAAATATATGGATTATTACCAGCGCTGCGAATGGGCCTTTGCTCAGAGAGGCGTGAAATCGGCTGAAAAATTAGTTTTGGTTGCTATGGCAAGGCGATCAGGCGGCGAATTGGCCGAGTATTACCAAAGTATTCAAGCCTTGTGCAGCGAGACCTGCTTGGATCGCAAGACGGTAATCAAATCGCTTAAAGCCTTGTGCGAATCCGGATTTATTAGCGATTCCGGAAAGCGAGTTGGCGATACTAAGCAGGTAGTCGTTTACCAAATCAGCGGTATTTTTGAAATGATGAATAACTCCAAATCAGATGATTTAAACAGTACCAAAAACGGAACCGTTCCAAAAGTGGAACAGTTCCAATTATTCCCCGAAACAGCACAAAATTTACCGGCAAACAGTACCGTTTTTTCCGCTAAAGAGTCCCAAATTTCCGTGGAAACAGTCCCAAATTTGGGACACGGAACTAATACATTAACTAAAACATTAACTAAAAACATACGTAACGAAAAAATTGAAAATTCATTTGCCGAGTTCTACACCGCTTATCCCGGAAACAGGAAGAATCGTGCCAACGCAAAAAAAGCGTGGGATAAACTCAAACCATCCGAAGAGCTGATTACGGAAATCATGTCGGGACTGGATCGGGCGAAACAATCCCGTGATTGGCTGAAGGATGATGGTCAGTACGTTCCGGCGCCGGCAGTGTGGCTGAATAAACGGCGCTGGGAAGACGAAACTAAACCGATTGCCGCTGGCAACCCATCCACAACCAAACCGTTCCAAGGGTTGTGGGGGGCAATATGAGACCCGCTGAAATCGCACAATTGTTGGTCCGTAGCGTCGAAGCGGTTGCTAAGCACCTGCTGCCCAATGGCAAGCGCGAAGGCCACGAGTGGCGCTGTGGGTCGGTGTCCGGTGAAACAGGCAAAAGCCTAGGCGTTCACCTTCACGGCGACAAAGCCGGCATCTGGTCGGATTTTTCGACCGGCGAATCTGGCGACCTGCTAGATCTCTGGCGCGAAGTGAAAAATGTCAGCATGCCGGAAGCGATGGCCCCCCTGCGTCAAAATAGTTGTCGCCTCAAATTTTTAGAGCCCTTTAAATTTGAGATAAAAATGATTACCCCGAAAAAGCAGTATTCTGACGAGTTCAGAGAGCAAGCCCTGGCAAAAGTCTACAATCGTGGTGACCGAACGATTCAAGCCATTGCCGACG
>JAGXRH010000095.1 GCA_018335975.1 Ignavibacteriales bacterium | reverse complement strand
CTCCATTATCAAGTTGCGCTTCAAGGCGATGTCCCACACCTGCTCCTGACGTATTTATGCCATTGCTATCGCTCAACTCAATAACAAGTTGCGAGTTCTGCTTTACCACATCTCCATTTCTGAACGAAGGGGTATTTAAATAAGCAAAAATGGTAGGTCCCGTATTATCACTACCGGCAGTTGTATCAGTCCCACCAATTCGGACAAATTCTGTTACCCCTGCGCCGTCTGTTTCATTATTCCAAACATACAATGAAATTCTTCCATTGAGCGATGTGTCGTACATAATATCCTGTGGAATAATGCAGCGTAATAACGCTTTACCATTTTGAACAGAAACCGAACCGCGAAATAAACTATTTCCTCTTTTCGTGTAGGGATAACTACCTCCATCATCAATAATGGTTATTCGTTGATATGTATCGAATACACTGAGCAATCCATTTCCCGAATAACTTGTGTTAACATTCCCCACGGCATCAAGAATTCTTGTATGAATGACCGGTTTGGATAACGAACGAAGCAATGCAATATTTGAAGTGGACACAGAAAAACCATTCACAGTATCCATAACAACAAGTTCACGAGGAATCGCGATCTCCAATGCAGGGTCGCCGAGAAGAAAAAAACGATATTGGTTACCATTGTCAAGGTTACCCACAGCACGTTTTGCTTTTGGAACTACATCTCCTAACCGTTTTGGTAATATACGTCCGAAAGCATCATCTTCAAAAAGATAATTGTATAGGTATTTATTAAGTAGAAAGTTTGAAAAAGCATAGACCGCTCGTGTCGCAGCAAAGACGCCTATAACTCCACTTTCTTTTTTATTCATCAAAATTTCCGCACTACTTTGAGCACCTAAATTATCAAACTGCGCAAAATTACACGTTGCCGCAACGACAAACGGATATTTCCCTTTATTTCGTAACATCGGGATTGTTGTTTCGCGGGTAAAAACCTGTTCGTGCATCCACACGCGGGGATTACCGTGGCCAGTGTAATTGATGACCAACGCACCATCATTCCATTCGCGGATGACTGCTTCATTCGCTGTTGGCTTCCTTCTTCCTAATGATGTTGCAGCGGTGGGGAATTCCGCAGCATATATTTTTACTTTTTCAATTGTTACCGGAGTATTATGTTGAGCGAGGTCATCCGCTTGGTCTGTATGAATCGTTCCATCTTCCTTAAAATCATCAGCGACAAACATCACGCGATTATTCCACCCGTTGCGGATGGGAGTAGTTTCATATTCAATAATTTTATTCACAACGTTGTCCGCATCTGCTTCTGTTCGAGTACAAATTCTTCCTACACCAATATCCAATCGGAAAAACGTTTGAAGCGAACCAAAAAAATCATCTCCGGCAAACGATTCAATCGGAGTACCGAAAGAATTTTCCGTCTCCCACGGCGGGACCCAGTTTGGTCCTGTCCCAACAATTCGTTTGAAATCGAAATCACCATCGCCAAACAACAAGAAATATTTTATCCGTCGTCCCGGTGTTTCAGTTTCATAAAGATATTTTGCGTAGTTGCGCATTGCACCCACATCTTGAACGCCACTCGAAAACTCGTTGTAAATTTGTTGCGTCGTAACAACTCTCGTCCGGAGAGGGTTTTTTGCTGACATAGAACGATATTCACCCAGACGATTTGCCTGTGATAAAAAATCAGGATGTGTAACAATCACATATTCAATAGCCGCTGTATCTCCGTGCAAATTTTGATTCTCTATTTTTTTCATTGACGAAATTGTCCGATAACCGTTGGCGCCGGAAAGAAAAAATTCCGAAGGTGTTCCCGATGAAACTACTGTCCGAAATGTCAGGGCATTGTTCACTCGTTGACTCGGGGTGAGTAATTGAACATTTGCCACGTCAGTAATATCAAAACAGGAAATTTCATCCGAAGAGAACCCATCAATCGTGTATTCAAAAACAGCCGACGTATCTCTCGAATGAAATTGAAAAACATCCCCTTCTGCTTGAAGTTTTCGGCGATAAAAAATTTCAATCCAGTCAATGTATCCTGTCCCTCCTCCGGTCGCAAAATAAGAGAACCGTAATTTCGATTGTGCGTCAGTAAAATTTCGAACCGTTGAACCCGATGATGGAGCGCCAAAATTACAAAATATGCTGTAGGCATAGTTAATATCATAAATTCTTGGAACGTTGGATATCACTATCGGAGAGGTGTTTATCTCGTTATGTTCAAACACTTCAAACCGCGAATCATTACCGGAGCGCGCCGCAAGTGAAAATTTATACGTGAGTGGTGATTGCGGAAGAACACCCGGTAGCGGAAGATTTATGTCAATATGGTCTCCCGTGTTCAACAATTCACTTAACCACTGCCGTCCCGACTGCTGGGCATTTATTTTTTCTTCCTCCCTGAACACTTTCCCCAACGCAAAAGTTTCGATTATCGCATTGTCATTCAAAACAGGGCGTGGTATCATTTGTTTTGATGTTCCGGCGCCGTACGTCAAAAAATAATTATTTACTTCATCATAGTGATGAATAAAATGGGAAAACTGTTTTGAAGAGGAATTGTAATTCCACCCTCGTAATCCCTTACCAAAAAAAACTATATAATCATCATCCTCAAAACTTCCGTTGGAATTATTATCTACAACTCGAATTGCATTCTCCATCAAATCACCATAATCGGAAACATTAGCAGGGTCATCCGGAATTTCGCTACCTCCATTATTGTAAATTTTTATTGTTAAAAATTTATTACGCGGAATGCCATTTGCAGAGAGTGTTGCGCCGGTGATTTTATACATTCCATCCGTTTGGATTGGAATTGTCCACCAATTTCCATCTTTCAAAACACTGTTGAAACGTATCGTTGATTTGGATTTCTGCTGCGGATTCATCGTCCAATGTTTTGCAACATCGAAGTTGATGAGAACGTCATTCATATTTTCAGAAATCGGTTTTCCGTTTGCAATAAATTTTGCTGAACCAAATTCCACTTTCACAACAACACGAGAATATTTTCGTAACGTTTTTGTAACCGGGTTGTATTGAAACGGAGCAATCTGAATTGTTGATGTTGAAACTCCACCAGATTTTTTTGGCTCTTCAAATGAGAAAATATTTTCTGGGAAAAATTTATTCTGCGAATAAAACTCTGATGTCGGATTATAAACCGGCGTCGGCATTTCCTCTCCCTTTTCCCAAAATGGAATTGGAAGAACATTGGCGTTTGGAATATCTTCGTAATCGCTTGCAAGTATTGTTACATTCGGTTTTTCATACGAGGGAAGTCCAAAGGAAATATATCGTTCAATTGTTCGCGGAGAGCCGCTTTCATTTCGCTGTTCGTTTGCGTTGACAACTTTTAGTAATTCATATTTCCCGTTTTCAAGTTCGACAAAATTACTTTTTTGAAATTGCGGATGATATTCAAAAACAAGATTGCTGGCATTGGATTCTTTTACTTCAACATCTTTGTTTTGCAATTGTTGAGTTGAGAATCCAATATTCGTAAACATCAATAGTACACCGAAGAAAGAAAGAGTTACTTTATTTCTGTAAGAGAATGGTATATAAATGAAACGATTATTCACGAAAATATTTAAAATGGAAAACCGAATGTCAAGAAAATTTCTTTTCCATTCGGTCTTTAAAATGTGAAAGCGACCGAACGTTAAAAAGGTAAATAAATACAATTGTATTGATTTTGAAACTGTCTCGCCTAAAAAACGAGATAAACCTTTAACGAAGAGTCGCTATTATTTTCCTAAAAATGATATAATTGTTTGTTTGTGGATTAAATTTCGATTTTAATTTCGGGCTAAATATATAAATATTTTAATCGTTGTCAAGTAAAGTTGAAAATTTTTTATTGGAACATTTTTACGCTTGCTTGAGCGTATTCCACGAGCGGAGAAAAATATAATCCGAAGAAAAGAGTAGGAATTGCAAGAATCATCATCCACGCAATTTGATATGGAGAAAATGTAATGGAAAGCGTATCACCTTCCGGTTGCTTCAAAAACATATTTTTAAATACTTTTACATAGTAAAAGAGCGACACAACGCTATTTAGTGCGCCAATGAGTGCAAGCCAATACCATTTTTCTGCAATGAGAGAAGAAAAGATGTACAGTTTTCCGATAAATCCAGCAGTCGGTGGAAGTCCCGTAAGTGAAACGAGAAACAACGCCATTACGACACATACAAGCGGCGAACGATATGCAAGTCCTTTATAATCTTCAACATCTTCGCTGCCGAGTTTTTGCGCCAGAATCATCACAACGTAAAACGCACCCAGATTCATAAAAAGATAAATAATGAAATACAACATTATCGCCGCGATTCCACTGTTGCTCATTACCGTGAACGCCATTAACATATATCCCGCGTGCGCAATACTCGAATATGCGAGAAGTCGTTTCATATTCGTTTGCCATACTGCAACGAGATTTCCCAACGTCATTGTAAGAACGGAAATCGCCGCGATAATCATTTGCCAATCAAATCCTTGAATGATATTTACAAATCCATTTACTGTTGGTTGGGAAAATCCGATTGCAAAAAAACGAATCATCATCGCAAATCCACCAGCTTTTGATGCAACGGCGAGCAATGCGGTAATCGTAATTGGTGAACCTTGATACACATCGGGAGTCCAGAAATGAAACGGCGCAGCAGAAATTTTGTAACCGAATCCGACGAGAATAAAAATCGTGGCAAATAATAATGTAATTGAATTCATTCCACCGCTCGTCATCGCTTTTTGAATTGCATAAATATCAAGCGAACCGGTTAATCCGAAAAGAATGGAAATTCCATATAACATTGCACCGGAAGCAGCCGCGCCGAATAAAATATATTTCAGCGATGCTTCGGAAGAATCTTCTTTCTCGCGCATATAACCGGAAAGAATGTACGATGTGATGGAAGAAAGTTCCAATGCCAAATACATCATTAGTAAATTACTTGCGCCGGTCATTAAAAACATTCCGAGTGTTAGTGCAACGAGTAACGCATAATATTCACCGAGTTTTCTGCCTTTCGTATTCAACTCATCCGATTGCAACGAAAATGCAATTACAATTAAAGAACTGATTCCAATAATAACTTTGAAGAAAACGGAAAATGCATCAACAGCGTACATATTGCTGAATATTGAAATTCCATTCCCGAAATCGCATCGAAGTGCAAACAGTATTGCAACTAAAATTCCGAGAAACGAAATATAACCGATTTGTTTCTGCGCTTTCGGAAAAATTAAATCAGCAAGAATTGCAACACAAAACGTTACCGTAAGTATAGTTTCCGGTTGAAAGTATTTTAGACTATCGAGAATTTGTTGAGACATTGAAGTCAATGAAAAGTTAAAAATGCAAAATGAATCTTTTTTTATGCCGCTTTCGAAACTACTCCAACCATTTGTGGATTTCCTCCGATATTTATTCTATCCCCCCAATGCACAACGCGATTCTCAAGTAAATTGGCAATCTTCATTAAATCAAGTTCGTGCTGATTTAGAATAACTCGGATTTTAGAGAGTTCATCTTCGACTTTATCGAATTTTTCTGAATGTTGATTTAATATCCGTGTATGTTCTTTCAAGATAACATTCGCTTCTTTCTGCTGACCTTTTATTTCTCGAAGTTCATCGAGCATTTGAGAAACTAATTTTATGAGTTCGCCATTTTCTTGCATACAAAATTATTTTTCAATTGGTATGATGGAATTATAGAAACGTTCAATCTAAAATCTAAAAAATAAAAACCAAAATAATTTTACTTTCCCAACATCGCCGCAGAAACTCCGCTTCCTGTTCGCACAACTTCGACAAGTGCGTTGATGGAAGTCGTCATCATATCAATCATCGGCGAAGGATAAATTCCTAAAAATATTACAATGATGGCAAGCGGAACAAGCATCACGAGTTCGCGCGTATCAATGTCGGTAAGTCCATTCCATTTTTCGGGAAGCGAGCCAAGAAAAACTCGCTGCAACGTCCACAACATATAACCCGCTGTGAGAACAATTCCAAGTGTGCTGAATATCGTAATTTTCATCATCGTATCTCGTTCAAACGTGCTTTGAAATGCGCCGAGAAAGGAAAACGCTTCAGAAATAAATCCGCTGAGTCCCGGTAAACCGAGTGCCGCAAAAAATGCAATCGTCATTATACCGGAATACTTCGGCATTTTATTCATCAATCCGCCAAAGTCATTCAATCCGCGAGTATGCGCTCTGTCGTAAATTATTCCGACAATCAAAAAGAGCATTGCTGTAATTGTTCCATGATTGAACATTTGCATCACCGCGCCGGTAATTCCTTGCGAGTTCATTGCCGCCATTCCCAGTAGCACAACTCCCATATGCGAAATGGAAGAATACGCAATCAATTTTTTGAAATCGTCCTGCGCCATTGCAACCAGCGCACCGTACACAATATTGATTGCGGCAAGTATTCCCAACGGGACGGCAAACCACGCTGTTGCATCGGGAAACATCGGATAACAAATTCTTAAAATCCCATACGTTCCAAGTTTTAAAAGTACACCTGCAAGAATTACGCTAATCGCTGTTGGCGCTTCAACATGCGCATCGGGTAACCACGTATGAAACGGAAAAATAGGAACTTTGATTGCAAAGCCGATAAACAATCCGAGAAATCCGAGATAACGCATCCACGTATTCGCACCATACATAATAGAACCGACATCGTAGTTTGCTGGATTCATCATCAACAACATATTGAATGTGTGAACTTTTTCCCCCGTTGATGGGTCAATGTATGAAACACTGAAATACAATGCGATAATCACGAGCAGCATCAATACACTTCCCGCAAGCGTGTATATGAAAAATTTTATAGCAGCATATTCCCTTCGCGGTCCTCCCCAAATTCCAATCAAGAAATACATTGGCAGCAACATCACTTCCCAGAAAACATAGAACAGGAAAAAATCGAGCGCAACAAACGTTCCCATCATTCCGGTATCGAGCAGAAGCAACAACGCAAAATATCCTTTCACTGATTTTTCAATAGTGAATGAAGAAATTACTGCGACGAGAGAAATAAGCGCAGTGAGAAAAACCATCATCACACTTAACCCGTCTATGCCAATGAAATAATCAATGTCAATCGTTCCAAACCACGACACGCCTTTAATCGTCATCCAATTTGCTTTTTCGACAAACTGAAAACCTTCGGCTGTGTTGATTCCCGCCATTCCTTTGTTGAATCCCATCAAAATAAAAATTGAAATCAAAAGTTGCAATGCGGTGAAACCAACGGATGTCCAGCGAATGAGTTGTTTGTTATCTTTCGGAAGAAGTAAAACAACAATCATTCCGAGAACCGGAAGAAGTGTTACCCAAGTAAGAATGCCCATAGAGTATTTGAATTAAAAATTAAGAGTTAAAAATTAGAGTGTTAAACTTGTTTGTGTTGTTTCTGAAAATTACCAAATTGTTTTTACGAAAGACGATGCTTGAATTATTGGGTCGTTTGTAATTAGTTCTTTATTGAGTAACCGTGCAGTTGCGGCAATTAATCTATCGTGCAGTTCTCGAATATCAGAAATTATTGACGCAGACTCAACCACAGAAAAACTCATGGGATATTCTTTTAGATTCCTAAACTGTTTCATATACTGTTTATCTTCTTCCAATGTTGTTTTGATTCTATTCTTTTCAGAAAGGTACATCACTTCTGCAAAAACAATCGTTGGAATATGTATGATAGATTTTTCTTTTTCTGCTTCTTCAAAAAGTAGTTTAACTTTTTGGCTGACTTTTCTCCGCTCAATTCGGATGACAAGTCCCATCGTATCGGCAACAAACTCATTCACGGGGATAAAGTTTGTCGAAGTTTTCGAATTCTTTTTCTAAATGGATTTCTTCATTTCTACTTAATTGTTTTAATTCCGTACGAAGAAGTTGATTGAGTTCTTCTTCAAACGTTGATGTTTGTTGCAATCTCTTTCGAACAAAAAAAATAAAATCCATCACTTCTGCAAGTGCGTCAGAAGGAAGTCCTTCTATTCCATCAAGAATGTATTGACGATATGTTTGTCTTGACATAAGTTTTCAAAAAAAATCTACCTCTTCAATAAATAAAATTTGCATTGGAACGCACTGCTGCTATCTCGTTATTTATTTCTGCGAGTGTCATTTTCGATAAACCGGTTTCTTCAGCAATCTGATGGCATTTCAATAATGCGTCTTTTGCTAATTTGGTACTAATTTTTTCTTTCAACTCATCAAAAGAAATTTGAGAAGATTGGAAATGATAATTATCTACTTCTTTCTCAGTAATTGCGACTTGTAAAGTTTTCATAAAATTATTTCAATTACATCCCCTTAAAAATAAAAAAGATTACCACCACACCAAACACGACAAACGCAATATACGTTTGCACTCGTCCAGTTTGTGTTTTGCGGAGAAGTAAACCGAAAAAACCGACTGTGTATGCAAGGAGGTTTACAAGTCCATCAACAACATACTTATCAAATTTTCCGTTGAAGTTTGCAAACACTTTTGTGAGCGAGCCAACGCCGTTCACAATTCCATCAATGATTGTTCCATCAAACCATCGCAAAACGTGCGTGAACATTTTCATTCCTTCAACAATTCCGTTATCGTAAATGTCGTCAATGTTCCATTTGTTGAGCAAAAATTTATGCAAACGGGGAAGTTTCGCGGCAACCACATCTGCGGAAATAGATTTTTTGTAATACGTTAAATACGAAATAAACATTCCAAGCCCCGCAACAAAAAGCGAAAGCCCCAATGCAGTCCAATGAAAATGATGCATCACTTCGTGAAACGCATGATACGGTAACGCCATTACAGAAGTTGGCACAACACTTTCCGGTCGTTCAATTGCTTTTGCGAGCCAACCTTCTCCCCCGTCAAGCGGGTTGAATGAAAAGTAAATAAATAAACTCAACGTCGCAAAAATCATAAGCGGAATCGTCATCGCTTTCGGTGATTCGTGAATGTGTTCAAAGCGATGCGAATCGGTATGCGTTCCGAAAAATGTCATAAACATTAATCGCAACATATAGAATGCAGTTAATCCTGCAACGAAAAATAATGTAATCGGAATGAGCCATTGCCCCGTTGTTTCACCATAAGCAAGTGTTCCGGCGAGAATCATATCTTTGCTCAAAAATCCGGAGAACAACGGAACACCGGCAATCGCCGCAGTATAAATAACAAACGCCCAAAACGTGAGCGGCATTTTGGATTTCATTCCTCCCATATTGCGCATATCTTGCGGGTCAGTGTGATGGTCGTTGAGATGATGCGTTGCGTGATGCATTGCGTGAATCACCGAACCGCTTCCAAGAAATAATCCCGCTTTGAACATTGCGTGCGTTACGAGATGAAATAATCCCGCAGTATACGCGCCAACACCAAGTCCGACAATCATAAATCCAAGTTGCGACACCGTTGAATACGCGAGAACTTTTTTAATATCGTTTTGCGCGATTGCAATTGTTGCAGAAATAAACGCAGTGATTGTCCCGATATACGCAATCACCATTAACGCATCAGCAGTGTACATCGGATATGTTCTTCCCACCAAATACACGCCAGCCGCAACCATTGTCGCTGCGTGAATAAGCGCTGAAACCGGCGTTGGACCTTCCATTGCATCGGGTAACCAAACGTGAAGCGGAAATTGCGCTGACTTTCCAACTGCTCCGCAGAAAATTAAAATTCCCGCTGCAGTGAGCCACGCTTCACTTCCCATCGGAATATTTCCTGCTTTCATCATTTCGAAAATTTCGGCGAAACTCATCGTATGGAAATGATACCAGAGAATCATAATTCCCGAGAACATTCCGATATCGCCGACACGATTAACCACGAATGCTTTTTTCGCTGCATCCCCCGCTGATTTTTTTTCATACCAATGACTGATGAGCAAATACGAACTCAATCCGACAAGTTCCCAACCGACATAAATCGAAAAGAAATTATCCGCGAGAACAATGAACAACATTGAAAATGTAAAAATGCCGAGATACGCAAAGTAACGATGATAGCGAATATCTCCGTGCATATATTCAATGGAAAACAAATGCACAAGCGCACTCACAAGCGTAACAACAACGAGCATTACTGCGGTGAGATTATCAATCGCAATGCCAAGAACCATTTTCAATTCACCAATGACGGGAACAGTACCGAAATTTGCCCACGTAAAACTCCAGCGAATAGTTTCATCGTGATACAAAGAAAGTTTGGTAAAGAAAATTGCGGCGGAAAGAACGAATGCGAGAAATAAAATTCCCGTCTCGAGCCAATCGCCTTGACGCGGAAGTTTTTTCCCAACGAAAACCATCAGCACAAAACCGATTAACGGTGAGAGCAAAATGATTTGCGAAAATGTAATTATTGTTTCGTGAGACATAAAATATTTTAGATTTTATATTTTAGATTTTATATTGTTCATCCGCGATTTCGTTTCGATGTTTTCAACGAAGCAATAAATATTTTCTCATTATTTGCTTGTTCTTCCTGTATCAATCCAATAATGCCATCCTTTTCGTACTTCTATTCCTCTCTCACGAATACTCTTCCAACGTCCTCCGACGATAATAACCCACCTCAAGTAACCATCTGAACTTGGTTGGAAGTAACTGGTAGGAAGAGATTGCTGGCTTATATTTGCTCCCGCTACCCAATAACCTGCGGAAAAATATGGCGGCTTTGAACTTTTTAAAGTAGTTTTATGTACAATTGAATCTTTCTTAGTAATTAATGCAACTTCAACACTATCAGATATATCGCAATAGAAAGTAATATCACCTCGAATAAAACCTTTATTAGTATTCGTTACGGTTGGTGGAGAAAAGGGGTTTGGAAACTCATTCCAGTATACGTGAACAGAGTCCTCAAGGTACGTCTGTTTGAAGTAACGATGCTGTTTCGACAACTGGCTTTGAGTCGTTGCGATTAAAAAAAGATTTATGATGATAAAGAATAGTTTTTTCATTAAAGTATCCTTTCGGAATTAGTTTGATCGAACGATGAGTTTGTTAATTGGTTCCCACAATGGATTCCAAGTCGTAAAATCTCCACCTGAAGTAGCACTTCCGAAAATTCCTAATCGCTTCTTTGCCGCTCCATATTTGAAATGTTCAACTATACCTATTGAACTAATAACCATATAGTTGTCTTGATTTCCTCCTGAAACATCAACAATTATCCCAACGTGGTCATAACTACTATCGCGGTCAAAATCATATAGTACGATATCACCCTCTTGTGCAGACCCTGTGACAATTGGATAACGCAAGAACCAATCACAACTGTAAATTGTATCCGCATCTATTCCATACCCTGCATCTTGTAATGCATCAGCCACAAGAGCATAACAGATAAAACCTGCTTTATGAGCATTATTATAATATTCTGGAAATTCTCCACCTGGCCAACCTGCACTATCACTAAACGTAGGAAAATATTGCGACCATTTCGTTTGGTTATCTTTTAATGCATAGTACATGTGAGTATTAAAACTTGAAATTGTTTCATGTCCTCCATATAGATTTAATAATCCATTATTCGCCCAGCACACAGCATTGTCATTAAACTGTGTTCCATTTCCTCCGCCAAATACTCTTGTTGAATCTGGTATAAACCACCTCCAAGCAGTGCGTAGATATAATTTTGCTTGTGAAACTAATTGTTTATTCTTCGGAGGATCTGCGGGAACAGTACTTGGATTACAGTTACCACCAACGAATAACAAAACTACAAAGAAAAACGCGATAATATAAATACCAATTCTCATTGTAAATATAAACTCACTCTTTCATTTTGGAAATATCATCAACATTCACCGTGTTAAATCGTTGATAAATGTTGAGTACAATCGCAAGAGCAACAGCGGCTTCGGCGGCGGCGAGAATGATGACGAAAATTGCAACCGCTTGTCCATCGAGATTCATTCCGCGGTAACGGGAAAATGCGATGAAGTTGATGTTGGCGGAATTGAGAATGAGTTCAATTCCCATCAACACGAGAATTGCATTGCGCCGAGTTACAACGCCAAAAATTCCCAGCGAAAATAAAATTCCGCTGACGATGAGATAGTGTGTGAGTGAAACTGAAGTAAGCATTAAAAATCAAAAATTAGTTGGCCGGTTGCTTCTCTTTTCTCGCAATAATCGCCGCACCAATGAGTGCAACGAGTAATACAATCGAAGCAACTTCAAATGGAAGCAAATACGTTGTCATGAGCATTTCACCGAGTTGG
>JAGXRH010000094.1 GCA_018335975.1 Ignavibacteriales bacterium | reverse complement strand
CACCTCCGCGGGGAAGCGCTTCCGTTTCACCGTGTCCCGCCCAATAGACAAGCAATCTATCGTTCTTTCCTGTCTTCGCACCCATCGCAGAAATTTCCTGCTTCACGTTGCTCAATGTCGCTTCGTCGTTCAACAACACTTTGATATTCTCTTTCGGGAAATCCATTTCTTCAAGAAGTTTTGCAATAGCGCGCGCATCTTCCGTGGCATAATTGAGGGGAGGAATTTTATCGTTGGAATAATTATTCACGCCAATAATCAACGCCCAACTGTTATCGTACGCAGTGAATGTTTCTCCTTTTGCATTTTGCATTTCAATTTTTTTCATTCCGCGCGAGGTTTGAGAAACGGAAAATGAAAATGATACGGAGAAAAATATGATGATGAGAAATAATTTTTTCATAAGAGTATTTTTATAAAATTTGTGTCGTAAAATGAGAAATAAAATGTAGGATTGAAAATTGCTGAGCAAACAGACATAACTTTGTGTTCCTTTGCGCTTGCCTTTGTGAACTTTGTGTTTAAATTTCAATTCATTTAAAACACAAAGTGCGCAAAGATTCTCACAAAGTTCACGGAGAATATCATTTCAATAATTCCATCTTTATTGTTTTCGTAAAATCTTTTGTCGTGAGCCGCGCAAAATAAATTCCACTTCCCGCTATTTTCCCGTTATCGTTCCTTCCTTCCCAAATAAAATTGTAATATCCCCTTTGCAATTCTCCATTGAATAATGTTGTTATTTCCCTTCCGAGAATATCAAATATTTGTAGAGACGCAGCATGCTGCGTCTCTACAATGTTAAACGAAATGGTTGTACTTGGATTAAACGGATTCGGATAATTTTGTTGCAACGAAAATTCTTTTGGTACTTCATTGGTAACAAGGTCACTCTTTCCCGCGATTATTTCTGCAACAAATGGAACGGAAATGTTTTTGGGAATGAGAATAGTAATTCCTTCATTCAATTCCACTTCTCCGATATTTGGAATTCCACGCAGCACAACTTTCCAATTCGCCGGTAATCCTTCCAACTTATTCACAAAAATAGAACGGGAATTTTTCGGATTGATAAAAACTTTCCACTCCATTAATCCGTTCATCTGCTGTGAATAAATATCGCTCCACATTTTATTGGAAAGATATGCTTCATCATCAACAACATCGGGCGATGAAAGGGGCTTCGGATAATCGTACACATCATTGCCGTTTTTCGCATTCCGATGTTGACCAATTCGTAAAACAGAATTCCCGATTTCAATATTCGCAAACCATCCATCATCAATATTCCATTCGGGAAAAGAAATTACGGTCGTATCCCGATGGAAGGAAAACGATGTTGGAGTGTTTGTTCCGTTATACACAGCGTACGCGCCGAACGGCTCAAGGGAATTAAGCGAGGGTTCAAGCGGACCTTTCCATTTTTTTTCTTCGTAACTATAATTATACACGCGAATGCCCGACGTACCCGTTTGTGTATTCACCGGCATCCACGTTGCACTTTGCGGGAAGAACGGTGAACCGACCAGCGACCAGCCCGGCGGCAGAATCATCGAATACGAATTTTCTGCAACAAGCATTCCTGCACCAAAGGAGAGATGGAACGGCAATGTTCGCGCAACGGATTTGAACCACACGCCGCGCGTTAACCGAAAGGCATCGCTGCTGCGTGTTACATCGAGTAACGCTCCGTTTTCATAGGCGTACATTTTCCATGCATTGTTCCCGCTGAGTTGCGAAAAAAGCACTGCGGAAGATGGATTATCAAGAACGTACGGCACGCTCAACAACACCCACGAAGAATCGGGAATACCGTTGCTCGCGCTAAATCTCCCCGATGTCGTTGCTAATCCTGAAGGTATCCGCGCTATGCTTTTTCCCCGCAACAAAACCGAAACCGGAACTGACGCATTATTGTGTATCGAAAGAGTTGCAGTAAATTCGCTTTCTGTTTTCGGAACAAAGAATACCGTAACCTTTGCGGAATCGCTCGGGATAATCGAACGTGAAGACACATTCACCCTGAACGATGTTGTATCGGTGAGCATCAGAGATGAAATTTCGAGCGTATCTGTTCCGAAATTGAGAATGGAAAAGGAATCCCGGTATTCGCCGCTGATATACACCGTTCCGAAATCGAGAACGGTTTCAAGAACGCTGATAACGGGAAACGCAATTCCTGTTCCTCGCGCTTGAATTGTATCTCTCCCCCCCGCATTATGCGCAAAAACTATTGCACTGCTATACTCGCGAATTGTATCGGGAAAAAATGTTACTGTTATGTTTTGACTGTTGTTCGGCGAAAGAGAAATAATTTGTTGATGGATGCGAAATACCGTATCGTTTGAAACCAGCGTCCCTTCCAGAGCGGCATTACCAACATTACGAATCGTCAGCGAATCCGTTTTGTTCGAATGAAATTTCACACTGCCGAAATCGAGTACCGTTCTCGAAAGCGAAACAACAGGAAAAACACCATTGCCAAAAACGGAAATCGTGTCCGGACTTCCGACGGCATTATGGGAAAGAATAATATTTTCAGCATACGCTCTTCGTGAACGCGGGGTAAACACCAACGAAACATTTTCCGATTCACTCGGAAGCAAATGGAGATTCGATTGAGAAAGGGAAAGCAACGAATCCGCGCTTGTGAAGAATGTAAGAGAAAGCGGCGCCGTACCGTTATTGGTAATTGTGAATGAATCTTGTTTCGATGTCCCAAGAAAAACATTTCCAAACGAAAATGATGCAGGAGAATGCAAAATTTGCGGAGCAATACCACGACCGGTTGCAATGACTGTACCCGGACTTCCCGTTGCATTGTGGGTGATAGTTAACGCAGTGCTGTAATTTTGTGATTGCGTGGGAGAAAAGGTAACAAGAATTATTTTCCGCTCGTTGTGCAGGAGAGTAAACGGCGATGGTGAAACGGCAAATGCAGAATGAGAACTCATGATTTCGGAAACAACAAGAGGCGCAAATCCGATATTGACGATTTCAAATGAGTCCAGTTTTACCGTATTGACAAAAACGTCGCCCATTGGAAGAGAATCTGCAGTAACAAAAATTACCGATTCAATTCCAATTCCCGAAACGGAAATTAGTTTTGGACTACCGGAAGCGTTATGCACAAGGGTCAGAATTCCATTTTGTGAAGTTGCCGTTTGCGGAGTAAAAAATACTTCGATAATTTCACTGCTTTCCGGCTGCACCGTGAACGAAGTCTGCTGAACGCCAAACAGAGAATTATCGCTCGTGATATTGGAAACGCTTAGAGAAGCAGTCCCGTTATTTGTAACACGGAACGTATCTCGCCGCGATTGAAAAACTATGACAGAATCAAACTCCAGCGACGTACGCGAAATAGTAATAGAAGGAGCGATTCCGTTTCCCCGCGCAATGAGGGTATCGGGAGAAGTGCTTGCGTTATGGGAAAAAACAATTGTTCCCAATTTCTCCCCCGTTGATAACGGAGTGAACGTAACATAAAAGTTTCGTTCAACTCCAATTGGAATACTATCCGAAAATGGAACAACAGAATAATTGGAATCATCAGTAGTGACAGAAGTAATTCTCAATAATCCGTTTCCGAAATTCGAAACGGTAACGCTATCGGTAGAAGTTGCAGAAACAAGAACATTGCCAAACGAAACTTCCGTCGAATCAAGGTGAAACGTTGGCATTGGTTCAATCCCGTTTCCTGAAACAAACACCGTATCCGGCGAGGAAGAAGCATTGTGCGTAAAAATAATATTTCCGGTTTTCATCCCTGCCGACAAAGGCGTAAATGAGATGAGAAATCTTTTCGATGAATTTATCGGAATGCTATCGGTGAGTGGTGTAACAATAAAATTAGAATCATCAGAAGCGATAGTAGTAATTCTCAATAATCCATTTCCGAAATTCGAAACGGTAACGCTATCAGTTGAAGTTGCAGAAACAAGGACATTGACAAACGAAACTTCCGTCGTATCAATCTGAAACGTCGGCATTGGTTCAATCCCGTTTCCTGAAACGAACACCGTATCAGGCGAAGAAGAAGCGTTGTGTGTAAAAATAATATTTCCTTTTTTCATTCCCGAAGAAGAGGGCAAAAACAAAATGCACAAAACTCGCTGAGATAGTGGAACGATACTATCGAATGGTGATGGAACGGTGAATGCAGAATTATCCGAAGTTATCGAAGTAAATTGAAGCGTACTGCTTCCTGTATTGGATACAATTACGCTGTCACTTTTTGAAGATTGAACAAAAACACTTCCGAATGAAATGTTATTCGAGTCAAATGAAATTGCAGGAAACGGTTGCACGCCAATGCCATCAACAAAAAGCGAGTCAAACAATGACGCTCCATTATGTGAAAAGCGAATGACCGAGACTCTCACACCTGCAACATTCGGAGAAAAGGTAATATAAAATTTCCTGCTTGCATTGGGAAGTATCGAATCACTCTCCGGATGAATCGTGAATTCAGTATTGGAAGAAATGATTGATGAAATACGAAGCGTATCGGTTCCGGAATTTGAAACCAGCGCGCTATCCGTTTTCGATAATCCGATAAATAGTGAATCATACGAAAGAGTCTGTGGAGTAAGGGAAAACACAGCGAGCGGTTTCGTAACGAATGTCCAAACATTTGACCAATCACTTACTCCCGCGGTATTTTTTCCTCGAACACGCCAATAATATTTCGTAAAACTCTTCAATGAATTTACAGCAAGAAACGTATCAACTACTCCCGAATCGTTGATAAGCGGAGTAATAAATGTCGGTGTAGTATCAACTTGGATATGGTACTGTTCGGAAAGAGCAGAAGGATTCCACCAAACTGAAAAACTTAATGGAAGTTGAGTAGCCCCGCTATCAGGGAATTGAAGTCGAGGGACATTGGGAACGTCAAAAGGAATAATCCGTACCTCATTGGAATAGCCGCTTTCATTCATTGTGCTATCAACTGCAGAAACGCGAAAGAAATACGGAACGCCATTTATTAAATTGCTAATCGTTAATGTCGTATCACTTTTACTCGAAGTGGAATCTCGTACTATGGTAGGATTTGAAATGGTATCATAATACATTCGGTATCGAAGTATATCGTTCTCACTATTTTTTTTCCAACGCAATACTCCAGATTGATTTCCCGCAACACCGGAAAGTGATTCCGGAGAAGCGGGAGCAGTAGTATCAAACTTGTAAATAAACAACGTCGAAGCATTGCTCCAATTCCCGTAGGAATCAACCGCTCTTAACCGCAAGAAATACGTTGTCTCGCTTTGTAACGCTTGCCCGATATTCAGCATGGTATCTGTTGCAGTAATTATTCGCGTTAATGTATCCGAAACATCATTCGTGAAGACAACATCGTACCCCATAACGCCGGATGCCGAATCTTTTGCTTTGCTCCACTCAAAGTACGGATGGGGAAATGAATACCACCGAGTAGATACAATCGAATCGCCTTTTGTAGAATCATTCCACCCGGTTGCGAAAACCGGATTCAGCGGAGGCAGCGTATCAGGGAGTATTTGCGAATAAGTCGAGTCAGTCCACGGACGATAATTTATTTTTCCAACAGCAGAATTATCTGCTTTATCAAAAATTCGCGGAGAGATAAGAGAATCGTAAATCGAGCCCCAATAATTGTACCGCGCATTCACATCCGATGTTCCGCTTACGTAGATTTCATATTCTCCATTTCCATAAAATCTATTTGCATATACAATATCATTTGCTATCGAAGGAGATGACGTCGGACCGAGAAACACTCCATAACGACTGTTTTCAATTACCGATGAATTGCGGATGACCGGGGAGGAGTTGTTCAAATACATTCCATAGCCGGAAGAAAAGGCGATAGTCGAAAACTCTAACACGGGAGCGTTCGTACCACGGCAATGTATGTTTGTTGAAACGTTGTACGTGTTGGTATCGCCTCCATTCAAGACAAAACAATGGCGAAGTGGTTGGCTTGCAAAGCGGTCGCTGCCATCATCAAATATTATTCCTTTCCATCCGCCTGCACTATCAGAAGCGCTCGTAAAGTAAATCGGTTTTGACGGCGTTCCTTGCGCAAATAAAAATCCTTCGTCCGTGCCCGAAGTTCCCCCAACAATAAGACCGGTATTCTCAAATTTAATTGTCGTACCAGAATCAATAGAAAGGGTTGGATTGCTCCCACCCTTAATTGTAATCGAATTCACAACAATGGTATAAATGGAATCTCCGGGTTGACGGGCAAGCGTTCTATTCGCGTTGAGCGTTCCGCCGATGATTTCCATACCTTTATTCGCGATGTTCATCAAATCATTATTACTCCACTGAGAAAGAATTCCGAAACGAAATGCCTTTGCTGTACTACTTGAAAGTTTATTCTCTGTAAAAATGGGATAACAATTCCCTGCCTGTGAAAATAAAATATAAGAAGCGGCGTTGGAGGAAATGAGATTATTGAAAATATTCGGGTTCGAATTCGATTGGAGATGAATTACATTGCCTAATACCGATGTGTGTTGAATCGAGGTAAAGGAAATTGAAGGAGAGGCATTCGTATCGCAATAGATTTCACCCCCGCTGCTGTTTGCGATAGAAGAATTTTTAATTGTGGCAGTCGTATTATAGCGAAAATAGACCGAAGAAGATTTGCCATAGAAATTCGACAACCCGGCATTTTCGATAATTGCAAACTTTACCGAATCTACATCGCCGGAAAAGTCACTTCCGTTATCAAACACAATTCCTTTCCACCCGCCGCTTGTTCCTGAATAACTACTTAATCGGACTGAATCGTTGATACTACCAATAATTCTAAGAGAACCTTTATCAATATTTCCTCTATCCCCTACCCGAATTCCCACACTGTCAAATCGAAGCACCGTGCCGGAAGAAATAACTAACAATGGGTTTGTTCCATCGGCAATAAGGACATCGCTTCCAAACAAAATGAATAAGGAATCACCAATCTGTTTTTCCCAATTTCTTTGGGTATTCATCGTCCCACCCCAAATTTCCATTCCTTTAGTTGCAACATTGCGAAAATCATTGTCGGTGAGTTGCGTAAGAATTCCACCACGAAGGGATTTTCCCGACGGATTGTGAAATACATTATTCAGCAAAATTCCTGAACTCGAAACATCACATAAAAAAATGTACGTTGCGTTTACTGCAGAAATTTCACATTGAGAAAACGAAGGCGATGAATTTGTTCTACAATAAATAACCGATGGAGTAACGGATATATCGGAAATGGTAACATTAGAAAAGTACGGCGACGCATCTTTACAATACACGCCGTACCCTTGTGCAACTCTGATTAAACTCTGTAAAATAGTATCGCTTTGTGTTTCATTAAACATTACACTTGCACGAACGGAATCAATGCTCGGATTGATGTAACCAGCATACTCAACAATACAATACTTGAGCATCGAAGAATAACTTCCGTAATCGCTTCCGTCATCAAAAAATATCCCCTTCCACATTCCACTCTCGCCGGAAAAACTTGTAAATCGAATTGAATCGTTCTCCGTTCCAACTGCAATAAGTTTTCCGGCATTGGATTGAGTATGAAATCGCTCTCCGATGCGAAGTCCGGTACTGCTATCAAACAAAACCGTAACACCCGCTTCAATCGTCAATGCTGCGCCGCTTGTTACGACTACTTCGGAAGTTACTCGATATGGACTATTTGCAAAAGACCAAATGGTGTTACTTGTTATATTTCCACCAACCGTCGTGGTATCGGCATACACAACTCGATTCGCGCAGACAAATAAAACGAGTAAACGAAGAAACTGTTTCATCAATTTCATCAAAAAAAAAATAATGAATGACTGATTACGGCGTTGGAGGAAATGCCGGTGGTGTTCCGTACGGGTCGCGCACATTATCGTCCGGTATTTGATTGATATAGATGAGTGCGGCTGTCCCCGTAACAAAAACTCCCGCTCCCGTCCACAACCACCATTTTGAAGAGGAAATTTCTGTAAGAACAAATTTCACGTGAAGAACATCTCCCCCTTCGGGATGAACAACTTTCTTTTCTACTTCAAACCCATTCTTAAATGCAATAAAAGTATGCATCCCGAGATGAACTTTGAGAATTGTTTTTCCATTTTCGAGAATGACCGTTTTCTCATCGAACAGAAGTTGAGCATCAGACGGGATGACTTCTACATTCACAAATGCAGAAGCATATGATTTATCCAAAACTTTTTTAGTAACCCGATACTCAATTTCTTTTTTGGAAAAGTCCCCCATAATCATCGCTTCACCTTCTCCGGCAAACGAAGTGGATAATGTTCTTCCGTGTGTATCCTTCAAAGCAACAGTGTAGGGATACCCCGGTAAGAGGCGAAGAGTGTCAGGTGTTTTCCCTTGGGGTTCATCATTGAGATAGATGGTTGTTGATTCCGGAAAACTTTGAACGATAATACCTGTTGGTGAAAGTATAAGTTCTTTCTTTTCGATTCTCGTTTCTTCGTTGATGAACGGGCGAAAGGTGATGGTATCAAAATTTTCTTTCACAAGCGTAACCGAATGTTCTCCAACGCTGACATTACGTTCAAACGGTGTAACACTTATAATGGTATCATCAAATATAACTTTTGCGCCGGGCGGTTCGGTTTCGAGGTAGTATGCGACTTGAGGAGGAAGAACGGGAAGTATCGTTAAATCTCCTTTCAAATCAAGCGTCGTGGAATAGGTTTCGTGCCCCGGGGAAGTGATAACAATGGAATAAATTCCGGGGCGAAGACGATGCTTAAATGTTTTTTGATTGGTAGAAATTGTATCGCCATTAATTGTTACAAAATTTTTTTCGGGAATCTCCGAAAAGGTTACAGTGTATTCGATAACGGGAAGTAATTCCTTTTGCTCAAAGGCATTTTTTTCGGAAATGTTTTTCTGAAAAGAAATCGGTTCAAATCCTTCTTTCCGGATTTCAACGAAATGCATTCCCTCGGCAACTTGAGTTTTCAATGGCGTTGTGCCGATCTCTACACTATCAATAAAAACTTTTGCCCCCGCAGGATTTGTTTGCACCGAATAGGAAATCATTTTCGGAAGTTTGGGTTTGAGCGATTGATTTCCGTTTAATTGCACAGTCGTTGAATATTTTTTTCGTCCCGGTGACTCAACTTCCACGTTATAATCCCCACGCTCCAATGTTTTCCGAACGGTTGGTTGGTTTTCCGAAACTTTTTTTCCGCCTATATAGACTTTGTTCTGCGCAGGTAAATCATTCAAGAGGAGAGTATAATACTGTCCCTCCAATGGAAAGATGAATTCTCCTTGCGATGAACTCAACGATGCGAAGACAGGATGTTGTCCTTTCCCGTTTTCCTTTTTTGAAAGTTCGAACACGTTTTTTGACAGGTAAAAGAACAACTCCTCTGAAGTAATGAGCCCATCGTCGTCATTATCAAGATTTCCTATCCAAAAACCATCGAGAAATGCTTGCGTAAACGCGCTGTGCCCCCAACGTTGGCTTTCGACGTGTTGTTCATTCTTTGTTCCTGCAGTGATGATGTGAAATCCGCGAGAGGTCAAAATTTTTCTTTGATAGTCCTCTGATTCTTTGGAAGGAACTTTCGATGTCACGGAATTCAGCCCGCGAAAATTTGCGTCCACAAGCAGAAGTAAATGTTTTGCTGCGATGCGGTCGAAGAGTTGTTTCACCACATCCATACTCAAACAGGTGCCGTATAATGATTCGCTTTTTCCGTCGCTCGGCACTAAATATCCCATCTCTTTTCCGCTTGGAAGAATTTCCGTTTCGGCGTGCGCTGCCCAATAAATCAGCAACCGGTCGTTCTTTTTTACTTTTGCACCCAACGCAGAGAATTCCTCCTTCAGTTGTCGCAGCGTTGCTTGTTCATTCAAAATAATTTTGATATTCGATTTTGGAAACTGCACCTCCTCGAGAATCTTTGCTACTGCTTTTGCATCATCCACCGCATAACGACGCGAGGGAATTTTTGCATCTGCATATTTATTCACTCCGATAATGAGCGCCCAACTATTATCATAAACCGAAATTGTTTCTTCACGATCATTGCTGCCGCCGACAACATTTTGTTTTTCCTGAAATGCAAATGAGGAATGAGTGAAAAAAATGATGAAAGAAAAAAAAAGGATGAGAAATTTCATTCGACGATAAATAATAAACCTCTTTACTGATACCTTACCTATTTCTCATACAAATACGCGCCCTCAAACTCTTTTACATCTGTTCCATCGTGAATTATATATTTTCCACCTTTCCAAATACTTGCGCCACCGTGTTCTCCTTGTTTATTAATCGCATAAAATTTTACTTGCGGTTTGTAACGATTCTTTTCATCGAGCAATCGTTTCTCTTTATTGTGGTCAACAATTCTTTTGCAAGCCAACATACACGCTTGTTCCGGTGATTTTCCCTGCCGCATATATTCTACAATCATTGCTGAACTGCAATTAAATAAATTCGATTCGCCTCTTCCCGTTGAACCCGCAGAGCCAACTTCGTTATCGAGATACAATCCCGCACCGATAATCGGAGAATCACCAACACGCCCGGGAATTTTATATGCAAGACCACTCGTTGTTGTTGTGCAGGAAAGATTTCCGTTCTTATCCAATGCACTGCAATGAATAGTTCCGTAGTGGCGATAAAATGGTTCAAACAACCCGCCAATATCTTTATCTTCGATAGAGTGTTGTGGAAGCCAATCATCTTGATTCGATAAATTTTCTTTCCACTTTAACCATTCTTCACGCGCTTTTTCCGTCAATAAATTTTCTTCCTGAAATCCGTGCGCTTTTGCAAAACGTAGTGCGCCTTCTCCGACAATCAGAATATGGTCTGAACGTTCCATAACTAATCGCGCAACTTTCGATGGGTTTTTGATATTACGAATAGAAGCGACTGAACCGGCGCGCATCGTTGCTCCGTGCATAACGGCAGCATCAAGTTCAACAACACCTTCCTCATTTGGTAAGCCGCCATAACCGACGCTCATATCATTCGGGTCATCTTCAACAATGTTGACGCCAGCAATCACTGCATCAAGCGCATCGCTTCCCTGTTGAATCATTTCCATCGCTTTTTTAATTGCTTCTTTTCCGTTGGCACTGGAAATAATAATCGGCTTCCCGGCATTCGATTTTGCCCCTTCGGAAAATGAGAAAGAAGGAATTGCCGGAATGAGTGTTGTTGTTGCGCCAAGTAATGCCGATTGTTTTATAAATTCGCGTCGTGTTTTGTTCATATTTTATCTTTCAAAATTCGGTGTGAATTTAGGAATTATTTTCTGATTCGCGAAAAGGAGCAAGAGGTAAAAAGATGAATCTTTCCTTATATACTCAATGACTTTTTTGTAAATTTTGCGCACAAATTTTTCCTGATGCTCAATTTATTTTCGAAGAAACAACTCCGACCAGTCTGGCAATACACTTGCGATGGAATTCTTTGGCGATTGAAAGTCAGCAACAATAGACTCATTCTTGGCGAAGATAGAAATACGGAAGCAAAAACTGTTTCCTATTTTTGTGTAGAAGAAACAACGGGAAAAATTCTTTGGAAGAATTTGAAATTCGATGAACCGTTTTGGATTGGGATAAATGCAGTATATAACAATGTTGCATATTTTCACGAATATGAATCGCCATCAA
>JAGXRH010000093.1 GCA_018335975.1 Ignavibacteriales bacterium | reverse complement strand
CGAACACCACCCGTTGTGCTTACATTTGTTGTCAATTCTGCTTCTGCAACGGAACCGATAACTTCTTCCATTTCAGAAAGTAGCGATGGAGCGATTTTCCCTAACGTCGCCATTCGGTACACGACATCGCTTCTCGTATCTTCGTCGAATTGGACCAAGACTTGAGCAACCTGTTCG
The DNA here is from genome assembly GCA_018335975.1 of Ignavibacteriales bacterium. Taxonomy (GTDB): domain Bacteria; phylum Bacteroidota; class Ignavibacteria; order UBA10030; family F1-140-MAGs086; genus JAGXRH01. The sequence continues at coordinate 16,257 of JAGXRH010000093.1, read as the reverse complement.
GGTTGTAATTGTGAAAGCACGATAGCAATTGTTTGGGGATGTTCCTTGGAGAGAAAATTTGCCAATTGAATGCTATCCACTTTTTTGAGAATGCTGAAACCCTTTGTAGCGGTAGGTTGTGCTTTGGTTTTAACGCGCTCAAGAATTTCCGTCGCTTTCAAAAATCCGAGTGAACTTTCGAGAAGTTTTCCCGCGTATTCAACACCACCTTCAACGACGTATTCTTGCGCAGTTATCATCTGCTTAAATTCATCAAGGACGATGGAAACTGTTCGTGCAGGAACGGATTTTATACTGCTGATTTCGCTTGTTACCTTTTCGATTTCGTCGGTATTCATTCTCGACATAATATTCGAGGCAAGCTCCATATCAACAGAAAGCAATAATAATGCGGCTTTCCGGGCTCCGGATAATTGTTCGACTTTCTCTTCTTTCGCAGCCATAGGGATAATTATTTATGTTCGTCTGCAAGCCAAACTTTAAGAAGCGATGATGCTTCTTCGGGTTTGTCTCGAAAATATTGTTTCACACGTTCGCGAGTTTCCTGTTGCACTTTCAACTCTTCTTCACCTAATTCTTCTGCCTCAGTAACTTTCAACTCTGATGCCACCCCTTCTAATCCGCGAATAGGTTCTAACGTTGGTCCACCGGTTACCCGACTTCGAGGAGCAACTTTAGCGGCGCGTTGAAGAGCAACGGCACTTTCCAATTCTTTCTTAAATCGAATGCGACTCGCCATCCGATATAAAAGGAATGTTGCTAAAATCATAAAGAAAAATAAAAGCCAGGTATTCGGGTCGTAAAGTTTTTCCATACACCACCTTAAAAGATATCGAACGTTACGTACGTCCTCTTTAATTGTCAAATCTTTATCTCCAAAAAACTGCATATTGACAACAGCAATTTGATCTCCACGGTCTGCCGCAAATCCAATTTGTTTTTTGATGAGTTCGGTTATATTTCCGATTTCTTCACTCGACAACGAAACATATTCTTTAACCGGTTGGTCGTTTTCGTCCAGAAGTATTTCGCCCGTTAAAGAATCAAAGCGGTCAGCGTAGCGTCCGTTGATAACCGCACTCACACTTAATCGTTTAACATCGCCGCCATTTGACGTACTCAATTCAACCGTTTTTCCGATTTCGTAATTAGTTACTGTATTTGAATTTGATGAGGTTATATTTTTTGCATTTACCCGAGAAGTGTCAGTCGTTGTGCTTGATTGCTCAGTTACCTGTTCGCTACGAATAACCTGGTCTTCCGGGTCAAATATTTCCTGTGTTCGGTTAACCTGCCGAAAATCAACTTCCGCAGACACTTCAACATAGGAATTTCCCGGACCAACAACTATATCAAGCATTCCCTGAACTTTTTGCGAAAGAAGACGCTCCCGTTCAAGTTGCAATTCCATATTACTTGTAAGTCCGCCTGAAATGGAATTTTGTGCGCGTGCATTCGAACGTAAAATACCTTTTCTGTCAAATATCCGAACATTCGATGCGTCTAATCCTTCAACACTGCTTGCAACGAGATGTGCAATACCTTGAGCGATTTCAGGAGATACTGCCATATTTCCCCTTGCCTTCAACCACACGGACGCAGTTGCTGGTTTTTGGTCTTCACGGAAAAAACGTTTTTCGGGCAACACAATATGAACACGTGCGGCTTCCATATTTTCGACTTGCAAAATCGTACGAGTTAACTCGCCTTCGAGAGCACGAACTCGATTGATTTTTTGTGTTTGGTCGGAAATCCCCAAATTTGTTTTATCAAAAATCTCATAACCCACAACTCCCGACATTGGAATTCCTTCACCGGCGAGAGAGATGAGAAGTTTATCCCGCTCAGCATCTGGAACTTTGATAGTTTTACCATCGTCATCCAATTTATAAGGGATATTCTTTTCGTCGAGTTTTTTGATTATCTGGGCTGCTTCTTCTTTGGGGAGGTTACTATAGAGCGTTTGGTACGTCGGTCCGCTAAATACCACGAGACCTACAAAACCAACAATAACCGCAACCAACACGAATGCACCTAACACTCGTTGTTGTGTTGTAAGTCTATTAGTTAAACCGACAAATTGTTCTTTGAGTTGCCGTAAGAATTCCATCGTTAGATTTGAACCCTCATTATTTCACGATACATATCCAGCGCTTTGTTTCGCACTTCCAACAAAAGGTCAAAACTTGTTCGGGCTTTTTCAACCGCAATCATCACATCGTGAATGCTCGCCGCTTCTCCTGTGACCATTTGTTCAACGGCTTTACTCGCCTGCACCTGAAATGAATTGACATCCATTATGGCTTCCTTGAGCGCATCGCCAAAATTTTGTTGTGACGATTGTTGGATTGCATTATTCGGGAAGAGCCGTAACTCTTGAGATATACTTTCTACTTGCATAGTGTTCTCCTGCTTTCTTAATAAAAGGTGATTAAATTTCTAAGGATTCTTTCGCCATCGCTTTGGCGGCATTTATTGCAACGACATTCGCTTCAAAACCTCGGGAAGCAGATATCATTTCTACCATTTCGCTGACCAGATTAATATTGGGCTTATGCACCATTCCATTTTCGTCTGAATCTGGATGAGAAGGGTTATACTCTGTTAATGGTTCGCTTTCATCCTCGATGACTGTGGTAATAAGTTCCTCGCCAAATCCAACTCCCGAAGAACTCAACGGCGTCCCTTTGGGAAAATGAACACCGTGAGAAGTTGCGAGTTTTGATTGTGAACTTCTGAGAAAATTAAGAAATCCACTATCGCTCTCGAAAATAGGGACGGCCATTTTTCTTTTATAAACTGTTCCATCGGAAGTTCGGGTAGTCTCGAGATTAGCGATGTTTTCCGATATCGTGTTCATCCGGGCACGTTGATACGTAAGCCCCATTGAACTTATATTAAAACCAGAGAAAACTTTGTCAAAATTCATACTTCACCCTTAATACTTTTATTTAAGCCTTTGAAAATATTTGCTATCATTTGAGAAGAAAATTTAAATCGAATTTGGTTTTTTGCTAACTCAGCCATTTCGTGGTCCAAGTTAACGTCATTCATTCCACTCGCACGGGGATCACCGGTATTTTGTTCAATGTACTGAGCAGAAATATCATCCTTCGTTTTTCCTATGAGAAGGTGATTCTCATTTGTTCTTGAGAGACCAATTAATTTTGTACCCAGAGAATCTCCGAGCATTTCTTCGAATCTCACTCGCTTACTTTTGTAACCGGGAGTTCCGATATTTGCCAAGTTATCAGATACTACTTCGTGTCTTAACGAATAAGCGTCTAATGCTTTTCCGAGAAACGGAATGTTTGTTTTATCAAAAATTGATGGAATCATAAAATTTTATTAGTTGACAAAATGGAATTAACAATAAATATGCCAATCAAAAAAACATAAAAAATAACCAATAATATAATTTTATTACGAAAAAATGGCTAATAAATTGGATAATTTATTCAATTTTTAGCCAATCTTATTCAATCATACTTTAACTGAACTATTGAAGAGCGCCCACATTTACATGAAAACTCAATAGAATCAACAGCATTTTGAGATCGTCGCACTACTATAATCGGTTGATCTTCATCCCCCGAAGATATCTGTATTGTTTTATTATTTGTATTCGAAATTTTTTGGGATTTGAAAACGTCACCTGAAGGTCGTTTTCGGGCACCGGTGAACTGAGTAAAAGAACCAAATTCCACAAAGTTGTGAGAATTGGACTTCTCGGATATTTTTTCAGGAATGACATCCTGTGTATCACTGAAATTCTCGAACATAGTATTCCTATTTACTCTCTTGGTAATGTAGTTAATAAAATCGCTATCGTATTTTTAAAAAAGAGGGACCCCGAAGCCGATCACGAAAATCACTTGCGGAAATTTTTAGAAACTTCCCACATGCACGTTTTTTATGTACAAAAACCAGCACACCACCACTATTTTCCGATAATTCATCCACTGTTTGCACACTATAGTTGGATAACGCTATCTGTCTGTCTTTTAAAAATTCTTGTTTGGTTTTCCAAGCTTTACCACAAGCATCACAACATTGGAAAATGCTGCTATGTGTATGGAAAGAAATCTGATACTTTTTGAAGGTATTCACTCTCATCGCAAGACCTCTGTAATAATTTTTATTATTAAATACTTCTTTATCTGCTCAAAAGATTAGATAAAGAGAATAACATTGTATGATGAAGAATGTGGATATATTCTCCATCAAGTTGTAAAAAGTATCAATTATTCAATAGTAGAGGGCTTGTTCAGAATGTGTTTTCGTGTGCGCGTGTTAAAGTAAGTAAGTTATTTTCTTGGGCAAATATATAATGATTTTCTTAATTGTCAATAGTTTCTGAATGTTTTTTTAAAATATTTTTGAAATTTTAAATCCACTTTCAATTGCACCTTCAATCGTAGCAGGTAATCCAGTGTTAATCCAATCACCTGCAAGAAATAAATTCTCAGTTTTAGTTTTACTATTCGGACGATACGCCTCAAGAGTTGGAGAGGCAGAAAACGTTGCACGCTTTTCTTTTATGATAAGTGAATGATTGAGTTTGGCGCTATTTATATTAGGAAATATTTCTCGGAGGTCATCGAAACATATTTTTTCTATTGCTTCTTTTGGTTTTTCAATTAAATGATAGGCGGCGCTTATGACTATAGAAACACAATAATGATTCGTATTTGTGCTTTGGAATATTTTATTTCTGTTAAATATCCATTGAATATTTTTACCGCAAACGCCAAGCATCTCCTGCTCTATTATTTCTTTATCGAACCAAAAGTAAATTGAAATTATTGGCGATGATTGAAATTCTTTCAAATACAAAAATTGATTTTTCTCCAATGTAGAATTTTCTATTATTCTCTCAAGTGCGAAGTACGGAACGCAACTTATAAAATAATTTGCTTCAATTTCCTCTCCGCTTTGGAACCGCGCTTTTGAAATTTTTCCATTTTGCTCTCCAAAAGAAATTACTTCGTTGTTCAAAGAAATTTCAACCCCAGATTCTTTCAACAATTTTACTGCTCCATCAACATACAATTCAGTTTGTCCAATAATTGAAATAAGAATACTCGAATCTTCCTCGCCCGAAAAAAAACTTGCTTTCAATGAACGTGCAAACAACAACGCCGATGCTTTTTCCGGAAGTTCGTTCATCACAGAAATTGCAATTGGATACCAAAAATTTTTCTTCGCTTCTGTTGATTGATGTAATGAATTCAACCATTCATCAACGGTCAGTTTTTGAATTTCATTTTCATTCGACGGAAATTTTTGAAAAAATTTTTCAACTTTTTTCAATTCTAATTTACTTTTCAGAGAGAGCCCTTTGAATCGAAGCGAAGAAAATACTTTTCCTTTTCCAATTTCAAATGTAGAAAAACCTTTTTCTTTTGACCAAAAATTTATGTGAGGATTTTTTTGAACCGAAAGAAATTTTCTCGTTCCGATGATATCTAAATATTCAAGTGTGTTTTTATAGGCACCAACAAGAACGTGTTGCCCGTTATCAATAACATCACCAGTTTCTTTATGGACGAAGGAATATGCTCTCCCGCCAAGTTTTCCACTTGCTTCAACAAGTGTTATTTTCTTTACCCCTTTTTGTGAAAGTTTTACAGCAGCAGCAAGTCCACTTAATCCGCCGCCGATTATCAATACGTCAGTTTTCAATTTCAATCAGATGGTTTGGGATTTGAGATGTGAGGTTTGAGGCAGCTATTATTTACAAACCCCAAGCCACCAATCACTAACCGAAAAGCCTCAACTTCACCCAGTATTTCATCGCTATCAACACTCGCAAATATTTTGGTAACGAATATTTTCTTTCAAATACATTGTAGCGAAATTTTTTGATGCGGATGAGTGTGTGAAAATAAACACGCTCCATTATTTTTGCTGCGAACATCGTGCGCTTATCTTCTTTCGGAATTGAATGTTTCACTTGTTCGTAAAATTCCTGCGCTCGTTGCGTTTCAAACTTCATCAACGAAATAAAATTTTCATTGTAAATATTATTCAGCAATTCTTTTTCAGAGTAATTGAATCGTTGCAAATCTTCCAACGGCAAATAGATTCTTCCTTGTTTCGCATCTTCTTTTACATCGCGAATAATATTTGTGAGTTGCATTGCGATTCCCAAATTCGCTGCGTACTCCTTCGTTTTTTCATTTCGCGCGCCGAAAATTCCGACACACATCAATCCCACTGATGATGCAACGTGCTTGCAATATTCTTTCAACTCATCAAAAGTTTCATAGCGCGTTTTTGATAAATCCATTTCCACGCCTTCGATGAGTTCATAAAAATATCCGACCGGAATTTTAAATTTCTTTGCGACAACGTGTAATTGATTGAGAAGAACATATTCGGAATTTCCGTGTAACGCCAAACCAAGTTCTTCTCGCCATTTTTTTAATAACACAACGCGCAATCCCGGATCTGTGATTTCATCAACGATGTCATCTGTTCTTCGGCAAAAAGCGTACACGGTGTTTAATGCTTCGCGTTGTTCTTTCGGAAGGAGCGGAAACGAAACAGTAAAACTTGAATTACTTTCGCGCGTAATATCAGCGGCTAAACTTAATCCCATCGTGCTGGTGATTCCGGATTGTGATAAAAATTTTTTGCAAACATCGCTTTCCAAAATACGGAAAGTTTATCGAACATATTTAATTTCGGTCTTCGCTCAAACACGCTGTAATTTTGCTTTTCCATCTTTCGTAATATTTTCATTCCGCCAAACCAAACGAGCCGTAATTCCAGACGTAAATCTTTATCAACACGTTCAAGCAATTCCGTTCCATCATAAAACAATTGTTTCGTTCTTTCAACTTGAAATTTCATCAACTCTCGAAAATTATTATCCATCACTCCGTCACTCCATTTCTCCATTGAATAATTGAAACGATTCAGTTCGTCAAGAGGAAGGTAAAGCCGATTCTTTTTTTTATCATCGGAAACGTCTTGCCAAAAATTTGTGAGTTGCAATGCAGTGCAAATGTTATCAGAATATTTGAAAAATTCTTCGTCGCGATAACCGAATACCATCAAGACTAATCTTCCAACCGGATTTGCGGAATGTTTACAATAGAAAAGTAATTCATCAAAATTTTCAAAACGATTTTTTGTTACATCCATTTTGAATGCAATAATCAAATCGGCGAATAATTCTTTCGGGAGATGGAGTTTGTGTAAAGTATCTTCGAGTGCAATAAAAATCGGATGCGAACATTGATGCTGAAAACACAAGTCAAGCTGTTCATTCCACTCATCCAATCTTTTCATCCGTTCTTCTACGGTGAATTCACCCTCATCAGAATAATCATCTGCAATTCTCGCAAATGCATAAATTGCTTGGATGTACGGACGTTTTTCTTGCGGAAGAAATAATGATGCAACGGGAAAATTTTCATAATGAGAATTTGTGATACGAGCGCAGTAGTCGAAAGCATCATCAATTTCTCGCGGAGAATGTAAAATGGTTTGTGATTTGTGGTTTGTGGTTTGAGTGTTGTCGTCTATCATAATCAATTAAAAATCACGACGAGAAGTAAATACTTTTTCCTCAAACCTCAAATCCCAAACCTCCAACCTCATCTGTAATTCGCAAACTGAACCGGAAACGGCAAATCCGCATTTTTTACCAATTGAATCGCAGTTTGCAAATCGTCTTTGCTTTTTCCCGCAACGCGAACTTGGTCTTCCATTATTTGAGCGTTCACTTTCAACTTGGAATCTTTTATCATTTTCGTGAGCAACTTCGCGTCTTCTTTTTCAATGCCGACACGAAGAGAAACAACTTGCCGAACAGTATTATTTCCCGCTTGCTCAACTGTTCCAAACTTCAACGCTTTTAAATGGATTCCGCGCTTTATCATTTTCGATTGCACGATATCCACAACCGATTTCATTTTAAATTCGTCATCGGAAACGAGAATAATTTCTTTCTCTTTTTCTTTCAACTCGATGGAACTTTTTGAATCTTTGAAATCGTACCGCTGAATAATTTCTTTCCGCGCTTGATTGAGTGCGTTATCCACTTCTTGAAAATCAACTTTGGAAACTATATCGAATGAACTATCTGATGCCATACATTATTTTAGATTTTATATTGAAGATTTTAGATTTATTTTTTTGCAATAACGAATAACTGCTAACTCGTAGCTTTTTATTTAAGTATCTCCCCCGTTTGCATACTCCAGAACAACAAATCCAATTCATCCATTGGGATATTTATTTTTTCTGAAAACGCGAGAAACTTTTTTTCTATTTCTAAATACGTTTTTCTCGAAAGAGTTTTCGGTAATGATTTCAAAACTCCGCAACGAACAAGTCCTTTTAAGATATGTCGGTCAATGATTGCAAGGTTTCGATTTCCGATGTTGCGTAAAAAATGCGATGCTTCTTTGTAGCCCAATCCCAAAACATTGTTCACTAAATATTCCCGCAACTCAATCGGTGAATTTCCATTGGTAAGTGCTGAAAAATGTTTTGGAAAATTTTCTTTGAACGTTCGTAAATGTTTTGCTTTTATGTTGTGAAAACGAATGTAATAATCTTTGTTGTGTAATATTTTTTCAAGTTGCAATTCTTTATGCTGAAAATCTTTTTCTTTCAATACTTCAATCGCTTTTCCCGCGCTTTCTGCTTTGGTTTGCGGTGTGAGTAAACAATAAGCGAGTTCGTAGAAATATTCAGATGGTTGTACTTGTGAAAATTCTTTTAAACGCTGCCGAATCGGTTTACGAAACTGCAAATGTAATTTTTGCAATTCGTAATTGGTAATTAGTAATTTGTCATTCACCATTGATAGTTCCAATCAACCAACTAACCATCAAACGAGATAACGAACAAACGAAAATCATTGCTTCTCATTTAACATCAACACCATTTCTCTATTTCCTTCCAGCATATCAATTGAAAAAAGTTCTGCAATGTTAATCCACAATATTTTTTCAAAAATTTTATTGCGAATTCTTCCAACGTAATTATCAATTAAGAAATACGAAACTTCAAATTCTCCTCCATCGGGATACACATTTGTTTTGTTCAACAAACAATTTCCTATTTCTGCTTTGATATTAAGTTCTTCAAAGAGTTCACGCTTCAAACAATCTTCGAGTGATTCATTCTCTTTTACTTTTCCGCCGGGGAATTCCCACTTTAATGCGTAGCGTGCACTTCGCTTTCGTTGACAAAGTAAAACTCTATCCTGTTTTTCTATTATTCCAACTGCTACGCGCTTCACGGTTTAAAAAATTTCGGCGAGAATATACGAAGAAATGTTTTTGGCTATTTATAATTGTCGTTCGCGATTCGTGCATCATAAATAAAAAAACGAACGAACGAAAAAAACCAACGAACGATTAAACATTTTTCCTTATTTTTCACACCGTTTTATGAAACTTGCAATCATTTCCGATATCCACGCAAATCTTGAGGCGTTGAAAAAAGCGTTTGAGATTATCGAAGCAAAAAACGTTGATGAAATAATATCGCTCGGCGATATTGTGGATTACGGCGCAAACCCGAATGAGTGCGTCGCCCTCATCGAAAGTAAATGCAGAATTTCATTGTTAGGAAACCATGACGAAGCGGCTCTCGATATACAGCAAGCACACGACCACTTTACTGAACTCGCACTTGCTTCCACAAAATGGACCCATAAAATTATTTCCGACCACAACAGAAAATATCTCGCCCGCCGCCCAATCTTGCACGAAGAGTTTAATTGTAAGTTTGTTCATTCATCCCCCAAAGAACCTTTTGCGTGGCATTATATTATCACCGAATTGGATGCGAAAGAAAATTTTCGTTACTTCTCGCAACCGATTTGTTTCTTCGGTCATTCTCACATTGCGGAAATTTTTTGCGATTCATTCGAACCTTCCGAACCGACAAAAGTTGAGAAGATGAATACAGTAATTTCTGCGTTTTATAAATTCAACCCGAAAAGTAAATACCTTATCAATGTGGGAAGTATCGGACAGCCGCGCGATTTTGATTGGCGATTGAGTTTCGGAATCTTTGACACGGAAGAATATACGTTTGAACAAATTCGCGCCGAGTACGATGTCCATACCGCATCACAAAGTATTCTCGATGCAAAACTTCCGCAGCATAATGCGAAACGAATTTTTGTTGGAAGATAGGCAAAGACCCGACAGGTTTTACCTTAGAAAGAGTAAAGAATTACAACGAGTGTAACGTGTGGGTAGAAAAAACCTGTCAGGTTTGAAAATTTAAAACAGAAAAACCGTGTTGCAAATAAAATACAACACGGTTTTTGCATTTATAGACGCAACTTACTTTATCAGCAACATCTTCCGTGAATCTACAAACGAATGATTTTCGCTTTTTGTTTCGATGCGGTAAAAGTACAATCCACTTGCGAGATTGCTTGCATCGAACTGAACAGCATGTTCACCGGGAAGTATTTGTTCATTATTTAATAGCGTAGCCACTTCTCTTCCAAGCACATCATACACTTTCAACGTTACTGCACTGTTAGCAGATAACTGATAACGTATAATTGTTACCGGATTAAATGGATTTGGATAATTTTGCGAAAGGGAAAATTCTTTGGGCATCACCTCTTCTTTGTCATTTACATTAGTGAGTGGTCCACCGGAATACCATACTTTTATTTTATTGTCTGTTCCTCCCGAAATTACGCGACTCCCAGCATGATTAATACCAACTGTACGAGCAGTACCATTACCAGAATAAATACTTCGCCATACTAAAGTACCGTTAGTAGCATTATACATAGATAAGGCGTTTCCAACTGCTCCAACAACTTGATGCCCATCCGAACTAAATATGACCGAATATACACGCGAACTCGAATCACTTCGCCAGAGCAGATTTCCATTATGTACATCCCACATATTGAGTCCTCCTTCTCGTCCACCGGATACAATTTTTTCTCCATCTGTACTGAATGCCATTGAATAAATTGTTAGCGAAGGATGATTAACAGTCCATAAATTAGAACTATCTCTAACATGGACCATTGTTAATAATCCTCTTATATGTGCAACTGCTATATTAGAATCATCAGGACTGAAAGAAACAAAAAGGTTACGAAACCCAATCCGTTTTTCCCACAAAAGTGAGTCGGATGATAAATTCCAAAGTTTTACATATCCATCATTATCGCCAGCAACAAATAAATCTCCACTATGACTAAAATTGACAGAATTTACATCATCAGAATGAACACCATTCCATAGAAGTGTTCCGTTAGTAATGTCCCAAACTTTTACGGTGTTATCATCACTCCCGGAAATAATTTTACTGCCCTCGTGGTTAATATCAATAGAATTAACTGAACCTAAATGATTTCCTGACCATAGCAATTCACCTGTAATTACTTCCCAAGATTTTATTGTATTATCAGCGCTTGCAGATATTATTTTAGAACCATCGTTGCTAAAGAGCACCTTTTTTACAATTCCTTGATGCATGCCTTTCCATAAAAGCAAACCATCACTAGATCTCCATACATTCACCGAATAGTCATTCGAACCAGAAACAATTTTTGACCCATCATTGCTGTATGCTATTGAATTTACATCATCATAATGTGAGCCAGTCCACAGTAATGAACCATTTACAATCGGTATAAATGTTACATAAATTGAATGGTTAGCAAAAATATTCTTGAAAGTATAATTTCGAACAACATCTAAAATAGTTCCCCCTTTAATTTTATCAATCACAATTTTCTCAACTGTGTATCCACTATCAGGCGTTATTGTAAAGGTAAGATTGCTTCCCGCATTAACGATATTAATACCGAACGGAGAAATTGTGCCATTATTTCCCGCAATCGCGGTAACCACATACGTCAATGGAGCAGTTCCGGCATTCCACATCGTGAGCGTACTATCTTCACTTCCTGAAACAATTCTTGAACCATCAGGGCTCATTGCAACCGCACAAACGCTTCCGTTGTGGTTTCCACTCCAAAGAAGTGTATGATTGATGTCATTCCATACTTTTAATGTGCTATCGTCACCCACAGTAATCACCTTTGAATCATCCGGAGAAAACAAAACGAAATTCACTTTCTTACTGTGTTGCGCTACCCATCTTCCTGGAATCCCAACATTTAGTACTTCGAACTTTCCACTTTCATCACTATAAACTAATCGAGTTCCGTCACTATTAAAACATGCGCTTGTAATTCCTGAATTACTGCTATTACCAGTAATCCAATCATTTTCATTCCAATCCCATACACCCCATCCTCCTTCATATCCACCCAAAAAAATTTGAGAACCAGTTGGGCTGAACTCGACAAAACTAATTCCCTCTTCAAAATTATAATTCCATAACAATGTTCCATCGTCAGAATTCCAAACTTTGCACGTACTATCTTTGCTTCCAGATGCAACTTGTAAACCATCGGGGTTAAATTTAACAATGGTTACATCGCCATTATGACTTCCTGCTAAAAGAACAGAACCGTCGTTGATATTCCAAACTCTCACCGAATCATCTTCGCTTCCTGTTACAATTGAAGAACCATCGGGATTCATAGCGAGGGAAGTTATTTTTCCATAATGCATTCCTGTCCAAACCAAAGTGCCGTCGCTTACATTCCATACTTTTATTGTATTGTCGTAACTTCCCGAAACAACTTTTGAATTATCGGGACTAAAGGCAACAGCAATGACTGTATCGTTGTGGTTTGCAGACCAAAGGAGTGAACCATCAATTGCATTCCAAACTTTCACGCTATTATCGCTGCTTCCCGAAACGACTTTTGTTTCATCGGAACTATACGCAACGGAATTTACCGCGCCGTTATGATTTCCCGTCCACAGTAAATCTCCCCCGTGTAATGCCTCAAACGTTGCGTGTATAGTGTGATTGCTAAACACATAACTGAACGTATAACTGTTTAATGCGCCAAGATTTATTCCATCTACAAAAACATCTTTTACAACATATCCGCTATCGGGAATAATTGAGAACGTTCGATTCGTCCCATGCACCACTGGGATATTACCTGCGGGAAATATTTTCCCGTTTGCTCCTGCGGTTGCAAATATCGTATCAACTGGAGGAGTTGAACCCGAATACCAAACTTTTATTGTATTATCCCAACTTGCAGAAACAATTTTTGAGCCGTCGGGACTGAATAAAACGTTTGTAATATCATCGTCGTGAATTCCCTCCCAAAAAAGTAACCCATTCTGCGGTTCTCTATCTTCTATTTCATAGTCTTCATATAAATTTGCAATAACTACTTGTGTACCTGCAGGATGGAAACTTAAAATTTGTTCTTCAACGTTAAAATCTCCTTCTTCGCTCCAGAGAATCGTTCCATTCTCAGGGTTCCACGCTTTTAGGGAATCATAACTTATTGTAACAATACTATTCCCATTTGGATTGTAATACACTAAATACAAATTATTATTTTGTGTTCCACTCCACAACAATGAGCCGTCATTCGTATTCCACAAATTTATTACACCATTTTGATCGATTGAAACAATTTTAGAATTATCTGGACTACAAGCAATGCCATTAACATCATTAGTATGGTTCCCCGTCCAAAGTAATGTTCCGAAGTTTACATCATAAACGTACACTTTATAATCCTCTCCTGCTAAAATCAACTTGGAATCATCTGAACTGAAAATGGGTAGGTAATGAAATGTAGAATTGTACGCAGACCAAAGCAGGGAACCGTCATTTGCGTTCCACATTCTTACAGTATCGTCAAAGTCTATTGAAAGAATTTTATCTCCTTGTTTATTGTACATCAGGCGATAATAACCACCGCTTGATTGAACAACTGACCAGAGTAATACTCCACTGCTTGCATCTCGAACTTTAATTGTATCACGAGTAGGAGAAAGTATCTTTAATCCATCTGGACTAAATGAAGTTATTATGAAACCATCATGAGTATGCTCACCAACCCAAAGCAATGAACCATCATTACTATTCCATACTTTGAAATTCTCATAATCAATAGAGAGTATCTTGCGACCATCCGAACTAAATGAAACCCCTGATATTCCGTGCCCGCTATCGTGTCCTGCAATCCAAAGCAGTGTTCCGTCACTTGCGTTCCACACACGCAAAGTATCATCACCGCTTCCCGAGACTATTTTTGAGTTATCCGGACTAAACGCAACGGAAGTAACTCCATCACTATGCACTCCAGTCCACAATAACTCGCCCGGTTGTTGCGAAAAAGCAGGGGAAATAAAAAGACAAAACGTTGCTAATTTTAAAATGTTTCTAAATTTTTTCATAACATAATCCTTTCCTAAAAAAATGAGTGAAACATCGCAGCCAAATTTTTGACTACTTCTACAGTAAAATTACTAATATTCTTCCACGAATCCAATTATCACTGAAAGAGGGAAAGAGAAGTTTCTGAAACGACGGTCAATTACTCACCTACTTTTTCATATCTTTTCCCGCTTTTTTCAACACATTATCCCTATTGAATGAATATCCTTTTTGTTTCGAGTGAAGTCGAACCGTTTTCCAAAACCGGCGGACTTGCTGACGTTTCCGGTGCATTGCCAAAAGCGTTACAAGCGCTTGGTCACGATGTTCGTGTTGTTACTCCCCAATATCGCAATGTTGACGTAAAGAAACATATTCTGCACTTGGCAGATGGCATTGGAGAAATCACGCAATCCATCGGAGATAAAACTACAAGCGCGTCAATAATGATTTCTTCCATCGGAAAAGGTGCAGAAGAAACTCCCGTCTATTTTATTGCCAACAAATACTATTTTGACCGCGATGGATTGTATTCCGATACAAACCGAAACGCCGACTATCCCGATAACGACGAACGATTTATTTTCTTTTCCAAAGTCGCTCTTGAACTTTGCAAGCGCATCAACTTTCGCCCCCATATAATTCATTGCAACGATTGGCAGAGCGCGCTTATTTGCCCGTATTTAAAATTGTTTTACGCGCAAGATTCTTTCTTCGCAAAAACAAAAACAGTTTTCACCATTCATAATCTTGCCTATCAGGGAGTGTTTGGAAAAAACGCTTTTGAAAATACCGGTTTGCCGAATTGGACTTACGATAGAGAGTTTTTGGAATTTTACGGCTGCATCAATTTTATGAAAGCGGGAATTGTCTTTGCTGATGCAATAACTACCGTAAGCAAACGATATGCAGAAGAAATTTGTTCAAGCGAAGAATTTGGTAATAAATTGGAAGGACTGCTTCGCAAACGGAAAAATGTTCTCTTCGGGATTTTAAACGGCATTGATACGACAATTTGGAATCCTGCGGTAGATAAACTTATTCCGGCTCGTTTTGATATGTATAATCTTGAAGCGAAATACAAAAACAAAGAGTCGCTCATAAAATCTTTTCGACTTCCGCATCGGTGGAATGTTCCTATCATTGGAATTATTTCCCGTCTCGTTGACCAAAAAGGATTTGATATCATTGCAGGAATGGCGCATACATTACTGCAACACAACGTTCAAATGATTATTCTCGGAAGCGGCGAGCCGAAATACGAACGAATGTTTTCCGAGTTACAAAAATCGTTCGGGGATAAAGTCGGCGTGTATCTCGGCTTCAATAATGAAATGGCGCATTTAATCGAAGCGGGAAGCGATATGTTTTTGATGCCGTCGAAATATGAACCGTGCGGACTCAACCAAATGTATAGTTTGAAATACGGAACTGTTCCCATCGTTCGCGCAACCGGCGGGCTCGATGACACGATTGAAAATGTTTCCGAAAACGGTGAAACAGGAACAGGATTTAAGTTTTGGAATTACACCAGCGGAGATTTATACAACACGATTATGCGCGCTCTCGCTTTTTACCAGTATCGTCCCGATGTGTGGCGGTATATAGTTCTCCGTGGAATGGCAAAAGATTATTCGTGGGAAAAGTCTGCAAGAGATTACGAGCAGTTGTATAAAATGGTACTTCTACATTGAGCATTGAGCATTCTACATTCTACATTTCGTATTTTAATTTCCAATGTAGAATGTTCAATATCCAATGTTCAAGTTTCTTATTCTACATTGAGCATTGAACGTTCTACATTCTACATTTCGTATTTTAATTTCCAATGTAGAATGTTCAATATCCAATGTTCAAGTTTCTTATTCTACATTGAGCATTGAACGTTCTACATTCTACATTTCGTATTTTAATTTCCAATGTAGAATGTTCAATATCCAATGTTCAAGTTTCTTATTCTACATTGAGCATTGAACGTTCTACATT
>JAGXRH010000092.1 GCA_018335975.1 Ignavibacteriales bacterium | reverse complement strand
GTAAATCAATCGTCGAGCGGAAAACGGAAAAGAGCGAAAACAAAATCGGCATTTGTAAAATTATGGGCAGGCATCCTCCCGCAGGATTCACCCCGTATTCGCTGTACATTTTCATCATCGCTTGGTTGACTTTCGTCGGCTCATCTTTGTATTTTTCCTTCATCTCGGCAATCATCGGCTGTAACTTTTGCATTTTCCGCATCGAGTCCATACTTTTTTTGGTAAGCGGATGCAACAGTATTTTGATGATAAGAGAAAAGACGATAAGCACGATGCCGTAATTCGGAATGAAATAATGTATCCCGTTGAAAAGCGGAACAATGAAATATTCCGAAATGGGTCGAATTATCCATGCCCACCCTAATTGGAGCATTTGATCGAGGTCTGCATTATACGATTGCAAAACACTTTTATCCAACGGACCGAGGAAAACCGTTACCGGAATTTTTTCTTCGCGCGTTCCTTTGAACGGAAGTTTCAACGCAATTTTATAAATTTCTTTTACGCCTTGATTCGGTTGCGGGAGGTGTTTTCCTTCTAAATATCCTCCCGTGCTTTTTTCCTCTTGCGCAAGAAATGCAAGACCGAAATATTTATTGTGCGTGCCCACCCAATTCGTTAATCCGGAAAAATTCGATTTTGGATTCTCACCTATACTTGCCGCGTCAATCGTTGTCAGTTCGCCGCCACTATATGCAAGCGCCTGGGCAAAACCTGCTTCATCAACACTGTTGAACTCCGTTAATCGCAATCCCCCTTCCCACACGAGTTGAATTTCATCTCCTGCGACGATGTGCTGCATATCGAGGAAAATGGTTTCTGTTTGAAATCCATATTCTCCGTTTTTGAAAACGTACCGCCGAATGAGTTTGCTCGTTCCTGAAATCGGAAGAATAAACTCCAGCGTGTGCGAATTATCGTTGGTAATAATTGCAGACGATGATGCATTGGTTTGAAAATAGAGTTCTCCCGTGTTAACGATTTTTCCTTCCGTCGTTGAAAAGAGAAGATTCAAATCGCCTTTCTTTGTATCTTCAACAAGTTGCACGAGTCGTTCTTTTTTCCAATCGGTAAATTGTTTCAACTCCCATTTAATCAACTTTCCCCCTTTGCTCGAAAAGGTGGCGCTGAATTCATCGCTTTCGATGCGAATGAGTTTTTCATTTCCATTTGCAAAATTGGAGAAGTTCGTTCCGAATTTTACGAGCGAAAGAGTATCGGCGCCTGCTGAAACTGAATTAGGTACCGGTGATGAAATTTGCGGAGTGGATTTTTTCTCAATCTGGGTGAGCGAGTCCGTATGCGCTGGAGTTTCCTGAGGTTTTGGCGGCGGGGCGATATACATCATCCACACCATTAAAATCAAAGCAATGAGAACAAATCCGAGGGTTTCGCGTTTTTCCAATGGAAATAGTAGTTAAATGTGAGGAGTTACAATGTTGTCACGCCGAGCATGTTTGTTATTCGGCGGCACAGGGTCAAATCCCCCTTCGTGAAAAGGATGGCATTTACCGATGCGTTTTACCGTAAGCCACAACGCCGGGAAAAAAGAATGTTTCTCGGATGCTTCCAACGCATAGTGTGAACAACTCGGTTCAAACCGGCATTGATTCGGCGGCAGTAACGGTGAAATAATTATTTGATAGAGGCGAATGAGAAAACGCATGAGGCGAACAATGAAAAGTATGGAGTGTTGGTTGTGATTAGTTTTTCCTGTTTTCTTTTAACCAACGTGAAATCCGGAACAGAAGTTCTTGCATTTCAATTTCCACTGCAGTGAAACGAATTTTTTTTGGCTCTATGCCTTCTAAATTAGTAAACGAAATAACGAGAAGAAGTTGGGTATTCTTTTCCAGACACGTATGGGAGAATTCATTCTTGTTTAAACGGAATGCTTCGCGGAGTAATCGTTTCAAGCGGTTGCGAACAACTGCTTTTCCCAACTTTTTAGAAACAGTAAAACCGGCGATAACGGGAACTTCGTCCGGAAGATGCTGTAAGGAAAGAGAGTGTCTTTCTGCAACAAGGCAAAAAAGATGTTCAGTGCTAAAGCGTTTTCCCTTTTTATAAATTGTGGAAAAAGCGTCGTACCCCCGAAGAATTTCTTTCCGGGAAAGTGTATGTCGCGGATTACTTTTCGTCGCTGACGGTGAGTTTCCAACGACCTTTTGCACGACGGCGCGAGAGGACGGCACGTCCATTTTTGGTTTTCATTCGTTCACGAAAACCGTGAACGTTTTTTCGATGAGTTTTGCTTGGTTGGTATGTGCGTTTCATAAGTATTTCAGAATAAAAACCCGTACCACGAAATGAAGTGGTACGGGTATCATAAAAAAGTGGGAAAAAGATAGGGAAATAAGATTAGGTGACAAAATGGAACGCCTCAACCCCGTGAATTGTTTTTCTCTTTAAAATCCAAAGTCATTGAGTTTGTCAATCACTCCACTTGTTTGTATTTTTGAACCGTCTTCTTCAAAACCAATGAAACACATATTTACATTTATTCTCTTCTCCATTCTCTCGCTGAGCATTTCCATTTCGCAGGAATCGCTCTTCGGGAAAAACAAAGTGCAGTATCACTCATTTAATTGGTACTATATCCAATCCTCCCATTTCGATATTTATTTCACCGACGGAGGCGAAGAATTGGCAACATTTACTGCCGACGAGGCGGAAAAAGCATATCGTTCCATTGCCCGTTCATTTCGGTATAACATCAATAATCGAATTCCATTTATCGTCTATAATTCTCACAACGATTTTCAACAAACGAATGTCGTTTCCTCTTATTTGGAAGAAGGCGTTGGTGGTGTAACGGAATTATTCAAGAACCGAGTCGTACTTCCATTCGAGGGAGAGTACCGGAAATTTCGGCACGTCATTCATCACGAATTAGTACACGCCGTAATTAACGATATGTTTTATGGTGGTTCCTTGCAATCAATACTTTCGAATAATATTACGCTGCAACTACCGTTATGGTTTAACGAAGGACTTGCGGAGTATGAAGCGTTGCAGTGGGACGTTAATTCCGATATGTTTTTACGCGATGCGGCAGTGCATGAATATCTTCCGGAAATTGACCGGTTGCACGGATATTTTGCCTATCGCGGCGGGCAGGCGGTGTGGTGGTATATTGCGCAGCGGTACGGGAAAGAAAAAATAGCCGACATCCTTCATCACGTTCGCGGTTCAAAGAATGTGGATGCGGGGTTTCGCTCTGCGCTCGGCTTGAGTATTGATGAACTTTCCGAACGATGGCAGAAGGAAATGAAAAAAATCTACTGGCCTGATGTTTCGCTTCGTCAGGAACCGGATGAATTTTCCCGCAGACTGACCGACCATAAAAAAGACGGAAACTTTTACAATACGAGTCCGGCACTTTCGCCACAGGGAGATAAAATTGCTTTTATTACCGACCGGAATGATTACTTTGATATTTACATTATGTCGGCGATTGACGGAGAGTTAAAAGAGAAACTTATCAGCGGGCAACGAACTCCCGATTTTGAAGAATTGCATTTGCTCACACCGGGAATGTCGTGGTCGCCGGATGGTGAACGACTTGCAATCACAGTGAAAAGCGGGGAAGAGGATGCAATAATTCTTATCAATGTAAAAGATGGCGATGAGGAAAAATTGCTTTTCGACCTCGATGGAATTTTTTCTGTTGATTGGTCTCCTAACGGGAAAGAACTTGCTTTCGTCGGCAATAAGGGGAAACAATCGGATATCTATGTGTATAATCTCGAAACGAAAGAATTACTCAACTTGACGAACGATATCTTCAGCGATTCAGACCCTTCGTGGTTGAAAGATGGCTCAGCGATTATTTTTTCCTCCGACCGCTCTTCGCATCTTGTTGGAAATTCGCTTCCACCTAATTTCAAAATGAATCAATATCGTTATCATCAACTCGATTTATATTCCGTTGAAGTGAAAAGTGGAGTAATCACTCGTTTAACAGCAACTGATGATAACGATGAAATGTCTCCCGTTTCTTCTCCCGACGGAAAATCTATTCTCTTTATTTCCGATGCAAACGGTATCAATAATATTTACCGAATGCAACTTGATTCTCTCATTCCACAGCCGCTTACAAATTCGTTAGGAGGCATTTACCAGCTTTCCGTTTCCAACGATGGAGGAAAAATCGCGTTCGTTTCCTTGAATAGCGCGGGCTTCGATATTTTTCTGATGCGAACTCCTTTTGAAGAGCCCGTGAAAGGAAATCTCGAAATTACCGAGTTTGTTAAGCGCAAAAAAAATGAGAGTGAAGAAGTTGAAAACACCACGATTGCTTTATCTGCTGATTCGTTACGGAGCGGAGATTCCCTTAACGCGTACAACGGTGAAGTGCCGATTGATATTCACAAGTATGTTTTCCAGCCGAATTTTGAAAAGATAGAAACCAACCGCGATTCACTTTTCACTCCGGTTGACAATAAAGATTCCAGCGATAATTATATCGTGAATGATTATAAACTCTCCTTCTCGCCCGATATTATTTACGGCGCAGCGGGATACAGTACTTTTTATGGCGTGCAGGGCTCTGCGATTATGGCATTCAGCGATTTAATGGGCGACCACCAGATTTTTGTTCAAACAAATCTTGTTATTGATGGTTTGAAGAATGGTGATTATGCTCTTGCTTATTTTTATCTTCCTGAGCGCATTGATTGGGGATTTCAAGCGTTTCACTCGGCACGCTTTCTCGACCTCAACGGAGATTTTCTGATTGATTCACGCTTTCGCACGTATGGCTTTGCTCTCACGGCATCGTATCCTTTCACAAAATTTAAACGCTTAGATGTCTCAGCGACATATTTTCGCGTGTCGCGGGAAAACTTACTCTACTACGTTCCCACACAACGCCGCGATGTTTTGCTTCCGTCAATGAGTTTCGTTCACGATAATGTGTTGTGGGGATACACAGGACCGAATAACGGTACACGGTATAATTTTACGTTGATGGGAACGCCTCAAATCGGAAATAACGGCATGTCGTTTTATTCAGCGTTACTCGATTATCGTTCATACTTTCGATTAACGCGCGGATATTCCTTTGCATTTCGTTTTGCGGGAGGGGGAAGTTTTGGAAAGAACCCGCAGTATTTTATCGTGGGGGGAACGGAAAACTGGATTAACAGGAAGTTTGAGAACAATCAATTTCCTATTCAAAGTCCGGAGGATTTTCTTTTTCTCACATCGGGAGTTCCGTTACGCGGGTACTCCTATAATGCGCAGTTTGGAACGCGGTACGCTTTGCTCAATGCTGAACTACGTTATCCGTTTTTGGGATATATCGTAGCAGGTCCGCTACCGATATTTTTTCAGAGTTTAACCGGCGCTATTTTTCTCGATATCGGCTCTGCGTGGGTAAATGAAAAAGGATATCGCGGGACGATGAAAAACGCCGCGGGAGAAACACAAACAAAGGACTTACTTATCGGCACAGGAACGGGGGTGCGTGTTTTCTTACTCGGAATGTTACTGAAAATAGACGTTGCGTGGCAGTATCATTTCAATTATTTTTCTCCGCCGCAGTATTTATTTTCGCTTGGCGCAGATTTCTAAAATATAACAGTGAGACAAATATGAAAATTCAAAGACTTTTTTTCTTTAGCATAGTAATACTTTTCTCGGGATGTTTGCGCTCACTTCGTCCATTGTACACCGATAAAGATTTGGTATTCGACAAAGCGCTCATCGGTGTTTGGTCGGAAGAAAATGAAAGAGATACGTGGACATTTTTGAAATCGGAGAAAAATTCTTACGAACTCGTGTACACGGAAAAAGGTGTTCCTGCAAAGTTAGAAGCGCATTTAGTTCAACTTGGCTCGTATAGATTTCTCGATATTTACTTAAAAGATATTCCTGAGGAAAACGGACTGTATAATTTGCACATCATTCCCGCGCATACGTTTTCAAAAGTTCGCTTTCACGGCGATACACTTTCTCTTTCAATGCTCGATGCAGATTGGGCGAAGAAAATGTTCAAGGAAAATAAACTTACTATCAAGCACGAAGAAACGGAAAAAGGTTTGCTCCTCACTGCGCCAACAGAAGATTTGCAAAAACTTGTTCTTACGTACGCTGAAGATAAAAATGCTTTTGGAAAAGAGAGTGTGTTGATAAGAAGGAAGTAAAACCTTTCTCAAAAAACAAAAAAGGCGATAGAGAAAATTTCCCTATCGCCTGTTGTATTTACGCCGCTCTTTATGCAGAGGGGCTTTTGTTTTCAATCAACACAATGGCAAATTGTTCGCCTGACCAATAGCCGATTTCTTTATCATCAACAACATAGCGCATACGGTAGATTCGTTTCTCCGGTACGCCCGCCTGAAGATTTGCGCGTGAATCTTCATAGGGCGAAATGGTATCTTTATCGAGCCGTGTCCACGCGGCTTCTGTTCCGCGTTTACTTTCAATTACGACTCCGTCATTATCTTCCTTCACCCAGTCTAACCGCACCATATCGGTCATAGAAGTGATGAAGAATATCGGCGCAGCATCAGGGTTTCCTTTTGCTAACGGGGTTTCCGGCGCTTCAATTCCCAGGTCTTCACCAACCGCTTGTGTGTAGTTATCGTTCCGTTTCGCAATAACAGAAATATCACGTGCATGTTTTCGTGCCCGGTGATATGTTTCATTCTTGAGTTGCGTCAGCGATTGCAACGATGTTTTTACCGTCGTCGCTTCGCCTATTTTCGCTCTCAAATCGTCGAGTTCTTGTGTTAGGATTGCTATCTGGTCATTCGTTATCCCTAACGTTTGGGCGAAGTTTGGTAATTTGGAAACCAAATTTCCACCCCAATGAACGAATTCCGCCTCGGTGCGAGGCATATAATCGGCTTGTGTCATAACGATTTCCTCCAAGGAAAAAAATAGTAAAAAGTGGTATTACCACATCCACAGGATTTTCCTGCGAACAAAAACTTTAACGCTACAGAAGTTCCGAAAGTTTCCTTTTCTGTGTGATAGCCCGCACACCATTTGCACAAGCGCACGATACCGTTGGAGTGGTGCGATGAGGTGTTGGAGTTTTCCGGTGATGTGTTGGAGAGATGCTGTGAGTTGTTGGGGATTTCCAGCGGGGTGTTGCAGTTCTCCACCGATATGTTGCGGATATGCAGTGGATTGCTGGAGTTTTCCAATGATTTGTTGCAGATGTGCAATGAATTGTCGGGGAAATGCAGTGGGTTATTGGAGATTTTCAGCGGAGTGTTGCAAGGGTGGAGTGGGTTGTTGCAGTTCTGCAAAATGGTTTTGCGGAAGCGCAATTACCCCCAAAATCTCGAAATTATGAAAATTTATTAGAGGTGAGCTGAAATTATTGGCATAATCTATTTTTTGCGTTCAAGGTATTGGAAGTTGGCACGGAACTTGCTAATTACGGTTTTAAAAAAACTTGCCAATACGCTTGACATTACAATAAAACTTTTGTAATTTCACACCGAAAATTATCAACAGAAAATGAGGACACGTTGCTGGTGTTTTGTCCGCACCACTTTTGTAATTTAAACCATGTTTATTTCCACTTATGTTTAACTCAAAATTTTTGTAAGGAAAAGTAAAATGAAGAAATATTTTATCTTGATTTTTTTACTTGCTATAGGATTTATTCCATTGAACTTTATTCATTCTCAATCAAACTTTAAGGATATTGTTCAAAACAGTCAAGTGCTGGCGGAAAAAACTTTCGACCTTCCGTTAAGAAAGATATACTCCAACGATTCAAATTTAATTGCAATAGGAACACAATCTCAGTCCGAACGGAAGGGAACGGTAACAATTTTTGATATGCAAGGGAATGAATTATGGGAAAAGATTTTTGAAGGAATTCATCACGTTTCGTTGGCGAAAACTTCAGAAAAGATAATCGTTTCGCACGATTATAATCTTGAAGAAGAAGGACGAAATACTTGCTTTGATTTACAAGGCAATAAACTGTGGGAGGTTTTGGTTACTGACCCGGGGCTGACACAATCATCAGATGGACGGTATGCAATAACAACGAGAGTAAGCGGCGAAGAATTTTCGGGAAAGTTTCAAGTCTTTGATATGGAAAGTGGGAAAGAAATGCCTACTCCGATAAAAAAAGATTATCGTCCGTTCTTTGCTCAATTCCTCAACAATAACCAAGTTGCTCTGGTTCTACAAAAGAAGGTGTACAGCAGAGATTTAGAAGCATTGAAAGAAATTAATCGCTTGAAAAGTGAAAAAAAAGAGAAAGAAGCCTTCGAGTTGGCGAGAAAAACGAATAAAGGATTTAGGTTAGAGTCGGAATCACTTGAGTTTCTTGTTTATGATATTCCAACATCATCAGTAATAGTTAAAAAACAACTAACATTGGTTGATGGGAGCGTACCCGATATTAGTCCTGATGCTGATAGAACTTTAATCATCTCTGATAAGGGAAACTTTATTTCTATTGCAGTTATGAAAAGCGGTGGAAGACCTAATATTATATTGCTTATAGATAATCTTGGAGAAACTAATAATGTCATAACTGATTTCGATTATATTCTTGACATGGAATTTTTTAATGATAGGTGGATGGTAATTTTAGATGGTCAAAGTATTGTTCTGTATGATTTGGAAACCAAAACAAAACTGTGGCGACAGGATGCAAAAAAATTTTCCGAAAGAATTAGAACGCTTTCGCTATCTGATGAAAATCAAATTGAAATTCAAACGTCCCATATTTCTGATCAAGGCATAAGCAATCTTTTCATCTTGAATTTAATAACAGGTCAGAATATAGAAGAACCAAAAACAAGTTTCGCAATAATTAAAAACACACTTGATTCTAAAATAATATTCGAAATATCATTAAACAAAATCATTTTTCTAAAATAACGGAGGAGTTTCTATATGAACATATCATTTACTAAATGGGTAATATTTTTTGTTGTTTTTAGCTCTAATCTATATGGGCAAACTTGGCCAATAGGAACGGTAGATAACATGTCTTCCTCTTTTGGGCCGAGGAATCTTGGATCAATGGAATATCCCAATTCAGGTTATGATTATGACTGGCACGGGGGTGTTGATATTGGCATTAGTGCAGGATCTGTAAAATCTATTTTGTCGGGTACGGTATATGCGCTTACCAGTGAAGGATTCGTTGCCAAATCCTCTGATATTTCTCCAAGATACATAAGGTATAGCCACATTAATCGAACTGTAGGTCTTAATCAAATTTTAACTGAAGGCCAAATCATTGGAACTATTAACCCGAATGTGAGCCCTCCACACTTGGATATTAAATATTATTATTCTACTGGTGGTTTTAACGGAATCCAGGATTCTGATCATCCGATGGGGCTTTTACCTTACACAAATATAGATGGTAATTTTCAAGTTGGAGATCCTAGCATACACACTGACACGTATGGACAATATATAGAAATCTATGGGCGTGTTGATGACGATGAATTAGATTTAAACAATATCAAACTCTTTCTTACCGGTATAATACAGGGCGGTTCTACGATAGATCAAACTTTTCTTTTGAAAGGAAGTTTACAACCAAACAATGAGATAGATTATGAGTGGAGAATAAACATTGGAGATACCTTAATTGAAGATGATGACACAGGCTTCAATAACGAAATAAGGATTTTGCCAAAGATATTTAATCAAAATGATAATTACCATACTGTGTATTTCAGATTTTATCTAAATTCATTCTGGGTTGGACAACTGCAAAATGCAACGATGCAAGCGTATGCAATCATCACGGATATCAAAGGTAATACGAAACAAAGCAATACAGTTAATATTATTACATGCTATCCATGTGATCCCCCGCC
This sequence comes from Ignavibacteriales bacterium, assembly GCA_018335975.1. Taxonomy (GTDB): domain Bacteria; phylum Bacteroidota; class Ignavibacteria; order UBA10030; family F1-140-MAGs086; genus JAGXRH01. The sequence goes on along the minus strand of JAGXRH010000092.1, from coordinate 9,385 downwards.
GAATGCTCCACCTCCTCCAACAGGCTTAACTGCAACGCAAAGCATAGAAAATATGAGTGTAAGTTTACTGTGGTTACCTCCTGACCCGTTTTTACAAACCCAGTACTACGTAATATACCGAAGACCTGCCGGTACAACTGTCAATGACGTAAAAGTTATTGGTTTATCGAATGTAACTTCATTTCAAGACAATTATCAAACTACGCCAGGGCAAGTATATTTCTATTCTGTTGCTGCGATTAACCAAGTCGGTGAAGGATTAAACTCATCTGAAACACCGGCAACCTTGCCAAGTTATGGAACAGTTAGTTCTTCACGGGTTTGGGTAGGGAATATTACTCTCACTGGAAATACTACGATAAATTCTGGTGTTACCCTTAACATCATAAACAATCTTACAATAAATTCAGGCGTAGTATTGACAGTTATGCCGGGTTCGACTTTTAAATTTGGAAAGATAAAGCAAAACAGTATTTCTCAATTCACGATTAATGGAAAACTTATTGCCAAAGGCACTTCTACAAATCGTATCATATTCACTTCCAATAAAACTACTCAGACCGCGGGCAATTGGAACGGCATTACCTTCTCCGGCGGCGGTCCCGATACCCTTACTTACTGCAACGTCAAATACGCAACAAATGGTTTAAACTTTACTAACACAAGCGGCATATCTCTCCTTCAATACGATACGGTTTCCAATTGCAGCGCGCGAGGAGTGATTGTTAACAATACGCAAACATCGTCACCCGCGGTAAAAATTCAGTATTCCGCATTACGCGATAATGCTTTTCAAGGGCTTCTGCTCGGCACGTCTCGCGTTGATGTATTGCAAACACGCATCGAAAACAATGGCTCTGCCGAAATTGTCGGAGGTGTGTATCTTGGCTCAGCGAAAATGTATCTTGAGAAATCGCGGATTCAAAATAATTACGGAAAAGGTATTTCGGTCAGTGGAGGAACCGGTTCATATCTTTGGCTCAATCCCAGCACTTCTGCGGCGGGGAACAATACGCTCTACCAAAATTCTTCCGGCGAAATCTATGTTACGCTTAATGGAGGCGCATTTCTCGGGCAGCATATCGAGTATGATGAATGTGATTGCACCATAGGAGAAGAAAAGATAGGAGGTAATCCAATTGTTTATGCTCCGTGCCCTCCAGAATGCGTAGTAAATCATATCGTTGTAGAATATGGCGGCTACAATAACATTTACAATACCTATACTTTTGGAGGGCGTTTCGTGAATACGGCAAATGCTGTGCTTGCTCATCGGAATTATTGGGGAGGTTGCCCACCTGATGCAAATGGTTTTACGGGGAGTGTGGATTATAGTTATTATTTGTGCAGTCCCGTAACTACTCCGGCAAAAAATGAAGTCGTTGCTTCTGCAGGAGATGAACCGACCAACTTTGAAACAATGGAGATTCGGCGATTGATTCGGTATTTACGCTGGCTCATCGAAACGAAACCGGATGAGGCACTTGATGCAGTCCATTTTCTTGCATCGTTAGTAGGTCCGGGAGGAGAGTATCAAAACGAACTTGAAATTCCGTGGGAAATGTTTCTTGCATTAGCAGAATCGAGAACACCTTCACAAAAATTAAAACCATTGCTGGCAACGTATCGCGTTCAAGAAAAAATGGATAGAGGACAACTGAACGCTGCTATTGCTTTTGCCAATCAGTATCTCGCACAAAATCCCGAAGATGCGTTTTGGCTGTATTGCAATGTGCAGAAAGTTGTAGCGTATAATGCATTGGGAGATAATACAAATGCGCAAGCAACGTATCAAGCGATGGAGAACCGCGCACTAACACTTGACCCAACGATGGTAGATAATTTACACCGTTTGCTGTTTGAAATGCCATCGGGAAAAAACCAAACGATAAACAATAACCGCACACGTGCAGAGCAAACCGGTTCAGAATTTCAAACGGAAAAACCCAAAGAATTTTCATTGGAACAAAATTATCCCAATCCGTTTAACCCGGTAACAGTCATTCGTTATCAGTTACCCGTGAATAGTTTTGTGTCGTTGAAAATTTATGACGTTCTCGGAAAGGAAGTAGCAACGTTAGTAAATGGTAACGAAGAAGCAGGATATAGGTCGGTGGAGTTCGATGCAAGTAAACTCTCCAGCGGAATCTATTTCTATAAATTGGTCGCAGGGAATCCTTCGTCTGGCTCAGGACAAGATTACATTGCCACGAAGAAACTTGCGGTGATGAAGTAAAAGATTCCGTGTCAAGCACGGAATGACAAATTATTATTAGAAAAGTGCAAAGGTCATCTCAAGTTTTCAGGTGACCTTTTGTGTATCTGCAATGAGGAGTTGGAGGAGCGCGGAGAGTTGTTGCAGTCGCCCTATTGCACATTTGTTTATTTCAGAAAGTTTCATAAAAAATTTCTACGCATAATGCTTTTCCGGTTTGCGTGTATATTGCCGAGCCCGCTTTAATTCTGTGTGTAGTTTTCGTTGCGTGTTTTTCTGTTTTTGTGCTTGCATTAATTTCCTAAAATCTGCAAGTTCCTCATCCGTCCACGGCTCTGATTTTATGATAAGGTCAATTTCTTTGGGTTCTTTAATAAGCTTCATAGTATTATGTTTGAAAATATTGTGAAATAAGTTTTGCTGCTGCATTTGTTTGAATGTACATACGTTGTCCGCGAAAATGTGTTGCGCCAAGCATTTGTTCATAGTGTTTTTTCAATGCCGTCTTTGCATCGAACGCAACATAACCTTCGTATCCTCTGTCGAAAGAAATTTTACAAGCAAAAGCAACAAGGTTGGCGGGCACACCGAGATACACTTTTGATTTCCCTCTATTGAATTTTGCGCTCTCTATTAAGTGCATAAAAATATGGTCTTCCTTATCTTCGATACTTAAAAGTCCCTGAATTATTGTCGGGTTATTGGTTGTCGTGAGTTTAAAAACTTCCTTCTTCAAATCACTTACCTCGCTATGCCAATCGAACAACCAATCTGTTTTTGGAATTTGGTGCTTATCTTTTTCCGAAAGTCGTACAATTTCTGTATTAAAGACTTCTCCCGTCAACGAGTTTTCAATTGAGTTTGTAAGTTTATCTATTTCAACATCAAGAGGAGTGTTTTTCATTTCGCTTTTCTTGGGCAAAACATACAAAACAGTTTTGTAGTTTTCAAAAAACTACACGTGCTCCACTTTATGCTTCTCAAAAATATACTCCAGCCACTTGTTCGTAATTTTTTCCATCACGTTGTTTGCTTTCAATCGCGAATTTAAGTTTTGGAAATCAATATCGTCCATACATTGGTCTTGGTTCACGCAACTGAAAACAAACTCCTCTTTTCCCGTTTCTTTATTCACATGGCGTTGTAAACATTGGGCGCAAATCGCTTTCATCATACATTGCATCGGTGAGTTGATGGAAGCAATGCCTACGTGTTCCTCGTGCAAATATGGTTTCAAAACATTACTACGCGCTTCTGCAACTGCTGCCATCATTCTGTCCGAGCCAATAGCAATCACACGTACCGCGTCGCCGAGAGGAATTGTAATCTCTCCAAGTTTTCCCGACGCATACGCCAGCATTGCCTGAATAATATTTCCGACAAACGATTTATCCTGCAATCGTCGCGCTGGAATCGGTTCGCCGCTATCAACGCTGTACACAACAACGTCGGTTGCGCTTTCAATTTCTTCCCGCTTGAAAAAATCTTCTTTCTTTTTGTAACCGGCAAAATAAATGACTTTCGTGTTTTTTTCTTTCGCCGCTTTTGCAATCGAGAACAACACTGCATTTCCAAGTCCACCGCCGAGTAAAAGCACGGTTGAATTTTCCGGAATTTCAGTCGGCGTTCCTGTTGGTCCCATCACGACAACGCGCTGATTTGGTTTCAACATACTTGCCATTCGGGAACTTGCGCCGACTTCGAGAATTATCATACTCAACAATCCTTTTTCCACCTCAACCCACGCTCCGGTCAACGCAACGCCCTCCATCATCAGTAATGTGTTTTCGAGTTTCAACGAGTCGGTTTCATAATTTTGTAAACGGAAAAATTGCCCGGGCAAAAATTTCCTCGCCTGCATTGGCGCGTGGACAATTATTTCGGTAATTGTTGGCGTGAGTCGTTCTACTTTTACAACGTAGGGTTTGAGTTCGTCGTTAAGAGTTTTGAAGAAAGATGTGAGATTTACATTGTAATTAGTAATTGGTAATTGGTTGTTTGAAATTTGTGAATCTACTTTTTTATTTACTTCACCACTCCACTTCTCCTCCGAAAGGAGTCCTTCGGACATAACTCCATTCTCTATGCTCTCGGCTCTTCGCTCTTCGTTAAACAACGCAACAACTTTCTTGTATCCATTCTTCGCCGAAGCCATTGCTTTTACCACATTGCCCTCATACACGGGATGATTATCGCCGTAGAACGTTACAAACTTTCCATTCTTTTCGTATGATGTAAAGAAACCGACATCGTTATTTTCCGCTTGAACAAGTTTTCCATTTTCAAATTTATGGCTCTGGAAAAATTCATTCCATTTATCGAGTTCAAACGTTCCGGGATTTTCTCTTTCGTACATTACGTTTGGAACGGTTCCCGCCGCAACCATTAATGATTTTGCGGCAACGCGAACTGCTTCACCAGAACTTTTCCACTTACCGCTAACGAGTTCCATTTTTTCAAACACCATTTCTTTTAACGCGCCGGACTCATCGGGAACGGCTTCGAGCGGCGACATTTTTTCGACAAAGGAAATTCCTTCTTCAAACGCTTTGATAATTTCTTCGTGGTTCAAACGATATGCCGGCGCATCGTTCATTGATTTGCGGTAATACAAATGCACGCCGCCCCACTGACGAATAAGCGGAATAAAATTCGGGCGTTCATTTGATTTCTTTGCCCGCTCGCGTTCTCGTTCAATTTCTTCTGCATGTTTCAAATATGTCGAAAGAATATTTTTTTCTTCCGCATTGTACATTCCATCAATTATTTCTTTTCCATACTGCGAACATAATTTTTCGTACCGGTTTTTTATTTTCGTAACCTGAATCGGATAATACGCGAACAATTCCGTTGCAGTATCAATTGCCGTCAATCCTCCGCCTATGACCAACGCGGGAAGTTGAACTTGCAAATTCGCCATTGAATCTTTTTTTCCTGCGCCTGTTAATTGCAACGCCATTAAAAAATCACTTGCTTTTCGTATGCCGCGAATCAAATTATTTTTCATTGTAACAAACGTTGGTTTGCCTGCGCCCGTTGCAAAGCAGACGTGGTCGAAACCAAGCTCCCATGCATCTTCAACGGTGATTGTTCCACCGAAACGAATGCCGTCGTACACGCGAAACATTTCTCTACGTAGCAACGTAAGATAAATAACAGTAAGAAAATTTTTATCCCATCGTACTGTGATTCCATATTCCGAAACGCCGCCAAATCCCATCAAAACTCGCTCGCTCAGTTTTTGTTCAATGGAAGAATAGTGTTTCAATGGTTTGAATTTTGTCTTTTCATCGCCAACAAGTTCTACAGAAAGCGGTTCAATTTTCAATCCATCAATGCCAACAACGGCAAAACCTTCATTCAAAAGATAATGCGCCATTGTGTATCCCGCAGGACCTAATCCAACAACGAGAATTTTCTTTCCGTTAAAAGGTAAAATATGCGGACGCTCAATATTGATGGGATTCCAACGCGTGAGCAGAGAATAAATTTCAAATCCCCACGGTAAATTTAAAACATCGGTGAGAACGCGCGTTTCAATTTGCGGAATGTTGACCGGTTCCTGCTTTTGGTAAATGCACGCTTTCATACAATCGTTGCAAATGCGATGACCGGTGCCGGGACAGAGCGGATTATCAATCATTATAATTGCAAGCGCGCCAATCACATCGCCGTTATTTTCCACTGCTTGCGATTCGGAAATTTTTTGGTCAAGCGGACAACCTTTGAGTTCATATTCCAGCGGATTTTTTTTGAATGAACCATTGTCGTGAATTCCTTTTGAGCAGGAATCTTTATTCCGGTCGTGGCAGAAAATGCAGTAATCAACTTCACTCATTACTTCGCGCGGAGAGTACCGTTCATCCGTCAAATCAAATCCATCGCGCTGACGATAATGTTTTTCAACGCCGATGTTAAAATTCGGCTGCAACACATTGAGTTCGACGAGATGTTCGTATTCAATTTTCTTCGGCTGTTTAAATGTTGCCCACCGTTTCATTGAATCCGTTTCATTGTGGTAATGATACGCAAGCCATTGTTCAAATACGGAAAGCGTGTTGGAAAGAAAATTTTTCAATATCGCTTCTTCACTGTTCAATGGAAGAATATGCGCAAGTTGATTTTCTTTTTTCAAACGTTCAGAAAATTCTATGAGAGAATTTTTTCTTTCATCCGTCAGCGGGTCTTTGATGAAGCGTTCGATTTCCCACAGTTCCAAAACCATTGCGGCAATTTCGAGTTCTGCGTCATCATTCGGAATTCCTCGGAATCCTTTTTTCAATGATGAAATCTGTGTGTCGAGTTTTTGAATGTCGAGATTTTTTGTTTGTTCAACCGAAGAAAACTTTTTGAGAACGCGCCGTGTGAAAAATTCTTTTTTGCATTTGAAAACGATATGTTCTTTTTCCGCAAAAAGTTTTTTCGCTTTCATTTCATTTTCAACGCCGAACATTTTTGCGATGAAGTTGTTGAGGTACGGCGCAAGTTCTACGAGAAGATTCGAGATTTCTACCGGAGAAAAATTTTCGCCTTTTGATTTTCGGTACTTATCGAACTGCTGAAAGAGTTCAGGGTTTTGTGAACGCACTTCGCCGTAAAAGACTTCGGTGAGTTCGGCAAGTTTTACGGGATTGTACAAATCGTAATAATCGAAACCGGGAATTTGTAATTGCAATAATTCAGTCGTCATAAAAATATCTTGAGCGTAATGCTTTATTTAAAGCAAAGAAAAATGTACACAACTGACCTTACCGATTATAAAAATTAGTGAGGTCAGGTGAAAAAAATGGAGTAAAAAATAAGAATTAAAAGAGAGGGGAGAAAGAACGGCGGCAATTATTTGTTGCCTTTATATTTGAACGTCGCAACGCCATCCACTTCGGTATTGAGCGGAAGGAATTCGTGCTTCAACGTGATTTCGTCGTACGTTTCCTTCGAGATATAAATTTCATTTTCGGGGCATTGCTTTTGGATGTGTCCGGCAACGTCAAGCACTTGCGCAAACATTTGGTCAACACGCCCCTCCTTATTGACCACGGCAGAACCGGTGTGAATTCCGCAGCGGAGGCGAAACGGGTGAAAAAGTTTGTTCTTCGCTTGATTAAAAGTTTTCAGTTGGTGATGTACCTCGATAGCCATTTCTACCGCCCCTTGAGCGCTTTCAAACGAACACATTACGCCATCGCCCGCTGTTCCGTTGATGGCGCCGTTATAGTGGCGGATAATTTCTTCGAGAAACTTGTGGTACTCGATAAACGTGTACTGCGCGAGAAGAACATCAGTGCCGAGTTTCAATCCGTGCGAATCCACGACATCGAACGAGACAAACGTGAGAATTTTCACCTGCGAGTAGAGGGATTCCCGCAGTTTCACAAACTCGGCAAGTTGGTTTTCTATTTTTTGTTTATCAAAATAGTTAGCGATGCGGATGTTAATTTCTTCAAACACCTGCACCGGTTTTGAAATATAATCTTGCGCACCCAAACGCATTGCTTCCACTGCAGTTCGCACGTCACCTTGTCCGCTCAACATCATTACACCGATAGCAGGATAGGTTTCGCGGATTTTTTTCAGCAACGTAACACCATCCATTTGCGGCATATTGATATCGGAAAGAACCAAATCGGGGCGGGAAGTTTTATTTTCTACGATTCCATATGCTTCCTCGCCGTTGTTGGCAGAAAGCACATTATATTTTTCCGAAAGAAAATCTTTGAGAATCAACAACAGGTCGGGTTCGTCATCCACCACTAAAATTGTTTTTCGTTCCGGCATTGGTGCGATTTTTATTTGTGGGAGACCGTTATTCATTTCTGGATTTTTGATTTACGAAGTTGGATTTACGATTTTTATGATTTACGAATTACGAATTATTTTTAGTTAAAGATGACACAGAGTTCCACGGAGAAGTCACGGAGAACCTCAGAGTTTGTACTGAGTTTCACAATGATAGAAAAATGTGTGTTGTTTCCGAATGATGTTTTTCCTAACGATCTCATTTCAGATTCTAAATCTTCTTAAACCATTTTTTAGGACGGTTACGTTAAAGTTTATTAGTAATCCAAGTGGCTTATGGGCAAATCGCAGATATGTGAGAATTTGTGCTTCGTGAACGGGTAATAATACATCCACCGATTTAATTTCTACTACTACTATCCTCTCCACCAAAACATCCAGTCGATAACCACAATCCAATTTCACTTCCTTAAATACAATTGGGATAGGTTTTTGCCGTTCAATATATCGCTTCCGCAATTGGATTTCATAACAAAGGCATTCTTCGTAAGCAGATTCGAGTAACCCTGGACCAAGATGTTTATGTACTTCTATTGCCGCACCAATGATATCTTCTGTGATCTTATTGAGTTCTGGTTCATTCATAGCGAAAAAAAATCTACATTAACGTCAGTGGAACTCTGTGTATTCTCTGTGTTACTCCGTGTAAGAAAAAAATCTTTCCATTGATACTTACTCAGAGTGGTTCTCTGAAACAATAAAATATGTAATCGTCGTCTTTATCTTCTATCAATAACTTCCCTCACTTTAGCCGCAAGGTCAAGCGGGGTAAATGGTTTTTGGAGAAAATTCACTTCATTTTCTAAAATAAAATTATGATGAACTGCATTTTCGGTGTAGCCGCTGACGAATAAAAATTTTACATCCGGTTGAATCTTCACAATATGTTGGTGCAACTCTTTTCCCCCCATCTTGGGCATAACGGAATCGGATACCACCATGTGAATCGCGGAGGCATTTTCCTGAAACTTCCGTAACCCGTCTTCTCCATCTTCGGCAACAATTACGGTATAACCGAATTCCTTTAACACGGAATCAACCATTTCGCGCACTTCGGTATCGTCTTCGACCAGGAGAATGGTTTCGTTGCCGCCAATAATTGCAGTAGCGGTTTTTTCTTTTTGTTCTGCTGCAACACGTTCTACGGCGGGTAAATAAATTTTTAAAGTTGTTCCTTTTCCCACTTCGCTGTACACATTGACAAAGCCGCTATGTTGCGCGACAATTCCATGCACCATCGAAAGCCCAAGTCCAGTGCCTTTCCCTGTTTCCTTTGTTGTGAAGAACGGGTCGAAGATTTGTTCAATGGTTTTTTTGTCCATTCCGAATCCCGTGTCGGTTACGGCGAGTAAAACGTACGGTCCGTTCGTTGCG